>NZ_JAFQXT010000047.1 GCF_017406825.1 Methanobrevibacter sp. | reverse complement strand
TGAAATTAAAAGATATAAAAAGGTACAGGAAAAACTGCTCACCTAATCCGATGATGAATTGGACAGCATAGGTCATGCTTTCCAAGGAGAAAAATTCGATAAGATTTCCACCACTGAAATCGTTCAAAAATTAATCAAAGTTTCTCCTAAAGCTTTACTCAAGTTAGGTAAATTTATCTAGGTGTTCAGATTGATTCTAGTTACTGGTGGAGCAGGCTATATTGTTTCCCATACCAATAAGGCCCTACACAATGCAGGTTATGACACTGTTGTTCTGGATAATCTCTCAAAAGGTTATGAGAATTTCGTTAAATGGGGAAGTTTCGAAAACTGCGATATCGGAAGCAGCGATTTGAATGAAGTTTTTGAAAAATATGATATCGATGGTGTCATTCACTTTGCAGGCTTCATTTCTGTAGCGGAATCTGTTGAAATGCCTCAGAAATATTTAAAAAACAATTATAAAAATACTTTAAATCTCCTTAAGGTAATGAGAGAATACGGCGTAGATAAATTCATATTCTCATCAACTGCAGCCGTATATGGAAATCCTGAGGAAATTCCAATCACTGAGGATTCAAACCTAAAGCCGATCAATCCTTATGGCCATTCCAAATGGCTTGTTGAAAAGGCTCTTGAAAGGGAAGCTGCAAAAGGCGATTTTAACTATGTGGCATTAAGATACTTCAATGCATCAGGATGTGACTTTGATGGTGAGATAGGGGAATTCCATGACCCTGAAACTCATCTGATACCATTGATATTGGATGCGGCAAGCGGACAGCGTGACTGCATATACATCTATGGGGATGATTATGATACTCCAGATGGAACCTGCATCAGGGATTATATCCATGTCAATGACCTTGCCGATGCACATATTAAGGCATATGAATATTTATGCAAGGAAAATAAATCAGATGTCTTTAATTTAGGAAACGGTAAGGGATTCTCAGTTCTAGAAGTAATTGAAATGTGTAAGAAAGTCACTGGCAGTGACTTTGAGGTTAAAGTCGACAAACGCCGTGAAGGAGACCCTGCAATATTGGTTGCGGATTCCTCAAAAATCCAAAATGAACTCGGTTGGACTCCTCAATATGATTTGGAGCAAATCGTCGAGTCTGCATGGAACTGGCATCAGAAAATAAATGGAATTTAGGTAATTTTCATGGAATCGGAAGCTCATGAATCAAAAATTGATGTACGTATTATCGTCGGCGGCTTGGATATTGCACAGCTAGTATCAAAAGCAGTAAATAATATTCAGCTTGAAAATGATTACAATATCATCGTTTCTTCAATCATACCAACAGTGGAATTGGACATTGTCAAAAAAGTGGCAAACGGTGCTGACATATTGCTTGTTGGAGGTTATGGTCATGATGAAACATACAATATTCTTTTTAATGAGTTGAAAACGGATTTCAATCATATAGGATTATTTGACTACAATAGCGTCATCATTGAAGACGGATCAATCGATTTTAAACTGGCCGAAAAGGAAATCCTGAATTCAATAATAAAATCCACACTGTCTTATTCTTTAAATTTAATCAACATTCATACATTGGAAAACAAGCTGATGAAGGTAACTGCTAATTATAACAATCTTTTGGATGACTATAATCAGGTCAATAAGGAACAGGAAGTTTTAGTACGTGAAAATAAGGATTTGCGTGCAGACCTTGATGATGTAAAAACTGATTTTTCCCTTTTTAAGCAACGTTATGAGGACATATATTCTAAGGACATTCTCGAGATTTTTAATCTATATGATTTGTGGCAGGATACTTTCTACCAGGATTTGGTCGATGAAGAAAGGATTGTAATAGCCACAAACAAATTCAAACCCGACAATATCATTGTTGGGCAAGGTTATATTGCAGCAGAATCCAGGGACAAGGCTGTTGAATGGTTAAATATTGTTAGGACCGCATTGATTTTTGTAGATGAAAATGAGGATGATTTAAGAAGAGAATTGAATTCTAACAATGAAACCCGACCTCCAGAAGTAAGGGAAGATTATGATATTCCGAACACTTTTGAAAACTTTTGGGAATGAAACATTAATTATTTTATACTAGATAAACAAATCTAATAATATACTATTTTGGGAGTTTATCACATGCAAGGTGAAATTGAAGACAAATGTGGTATTGTTGGATTCTACTGCCAGGATGAATCCAAGGATGTCGCATCATTAGTTTATTATAGTTTGTATGCTTTACAGCACAGAGGTCAGGAATCAGCAGGAATTGCTACTTTTAATCCGGAAAAAGGTTTAAGTTTTCATTGTGGTATGGGTCTAATCACTGATGTCTTTAAAGATGAGATACTTCATAGTTTATCAGGACACAATGCGGTTGGCCATGTAAGATATTCAACTACAGGCCAGTCAAAAATAGAAAATTCACAACCTTTCGTGATTGATTTCGGTGACGGATTCATTGCAATGGCTCACAATGGAGATATTGTCAACTCCGCTGAGTTAAAAAAGGAATTAATCGATGAAGGATTCTTTTTCAGATCAGATTCCGATTCTGAAGTAATCTGTTACATGCTCAAAAGAGAGCATTATGACAATAATAAAGATGTTATAGCCGCTATTGAAGAGGTATGCAAAAAACTTGTAGGGTCATATGCATTGACAATTTTAGTTGATGGTGAATTGTATGGTGTAAGGGACCCTATGGGAATCAAACCCCTTGCCGTTGCAAAAAAAGATGATGAATTTATTTTAGCTTCCGAAACCGTTGCTTTTGATGTAATCAATGCGGAATATATCAGGGACATTGTTCCAGGTGAAGTTGTTTACTTCAAAAACGATGAAATCAACTCCCACATGTTGGAAAGTGCAGGAAAATGCAAACTTTCACATTGTATGTTTGAATACGTTTACTTTGCAAGGCCGGACAGTACAATTGACGGCATTAACGTTTATGAAACCAGAATCAATATTGGAAAACAGTTGCGAGAACTCTATCCTATCGATGCGGATGTTGTAATACCTGTTCCCGATTCATCAATTCCTGCTGCAATCGGATACTCAAGGGCTTCAGGAATTCCTTATGGTGAAGGTCTGATTAAAAACAGGTATGTCGGAAGAACATTCATCATGCCTACTCAAGAGGAAAGGGAACTTGCGGTAAGGCTTAAACTAAATCCAATCAAGGAAGCCATCAAAGGCAAAAAGATTATTCTAATAGATGACAGTATCGTTCGCGGAACCACTTCCAAACAATTGCTGGACCTTGTAAAAGAAGCGGAACCTGCCGAAATACACTTTTTAGTAGGTTGTCCTCCGGTTATTTCTCCATGTTACTATGGCGTTGCAATGGCAACCAAAAAGGAACTGATTGCTGCCAATTACTCAACTGAAGAAATCAGAGAGCAGTTAGGTATTGATTCTTTAGGTTATATCACATTGCCTGCTTTGGTAAAAGCTATAGGAATGCCTGAGGAAAATCTGTGCCTGGGTTGTATAAACGAAGAGTATCCTACAGAAATTCCTGATGGTCTTGAAGCTGAAACTTATTACAAACCTTAGATGTTTATGGTTGAACTATTAACCCCTGCAGGAAACTTCATTTCACTTCGTGCCGTTTTGGAAAATGGTGCTGATGCAGTCTATTTTGGCCTTGAAGACTATAATATGAGGGCAAATGCCAAAAATTTTTCCTTGGATGAGTTAAGTGAAGTGGCCAGCATTGCCAAGGAGTATGGGGCTAAAACATATTTGGGAACCAATGTTATTTTAAATGAGAAGTTGGCTTGCGAATTGGAAGCCAATATGGAAACGATATCATCATCAGAAATCGACGGACTCATTTTATCGGACATAGGAATGATTGAAAACACAGTTTCACACGGTCTTGAAGCCCACATCAGCGTTCAGGAAAACGTAACCAATTCTTATACACTCAAAACCCTTAAGAAGTTAGGGGCCAAACGTGCAATACTGTCCCGTGAATTGTCATTGGCTGAAGTCATTGATATTACTAGAAAATCACCGATTGAAACAGAAATCTTCGTTCATGGAGCAATTTGCATGGCAATTTCAGGCAGATGCTTTTTAAGTTATGGATTATATGGCAGAAGCGCCAACTGCGGAGACTGCCTTCAGCCTTGCCGTAAAAACTGGACACTGACCTATGAAGAAGGCGATGACAACGTCATCAACTTTTCCGATGTTGAGGATGAAAGATTCATCATCACCGGAAGCGATGACGGAAGCTACAGAACCAACTTCTTTTCCCCAAAGGACATGTGCATGATAGAGCACATTCCGGAACTGATGGAAAGTGGTGTCGCATCATTCAAGATTGAGGGAAGAGCTAGAAGCGCAGACTATGGTGCAATGGTTACAGGAATCTACCGTGAAGCCATTGACAGTTATGCTGAAAATCCTGACGGCTATGAAGTCAAGCCTCAATGGATGGATGAACTCACCAGTGTATTTAATCGCGGATTTGACACTAACTTTTACTTCAACACTCCCTTTGAGAAAAGTGAGGATAATCAATCAAAATATATAAAAAGGGACATTGGACAGGTTGTGAATTACTACAATAAGGTTCAGGCGGCTGAAATCAGAATATGGGATGATTTGAAAATAGGAGATAAAATCATAATACAGGGCAAAACTACAGGGTCTGTTACTCATACAATAGAATCCATGCAGATTGAAGGACAGTCTGTTGATGAAGCTGAAAAAGGTTTGAATGTTGCAATAGCAATACCAATAAAAGTGCGTGAAAATGATTTTGTCTATAAATTAGTTGAGAGGAACGATAATGATTAAAAAGATAGCTATTTATGGAAAAGGCGGAATTGGAAAAAGTACTACAGTAGCCAATTTATCTGCTGTATGGGCTAGTGATGATTTGAACTGTTTAGTGATTGGATGCGATCCAAAAGCAGACACCACCCGCACCTTATATGGAAAAAGAATTCCAACAGTCGTCCATACTTTAAAGGATAATAGGAAACCTCAAAAAGAGGATTTGGTGTTTACAGGTTTTAAGGGCATTCAGTGTGTTGAAAGCGGAGGTCCCGAACCGGGTGTCGGTTGTGCCGGACGGGGAGTAATTGTTGCAATGAAAAGGCTTGAACAGCTCGATATCTTCAATGACGATTTGGATGTTGTCGTGTATGACGTTTTGGGAGATGTGGTATGTGGCGGTTTTTCAGTGCCTTTGCGTGAAAAATATGCAGATGAAGTTTTAATCGTTACTTCCGGCGAATACATGTCACTATATGCAGCCAACAATATCGTTAAGGGAGTCAAGAAGCTTAAGGGTAACTTGAGCGGCATTGTCTGCAACTGCAGAAATGTGGAAAAGGAAGAGCAAATTGTCAACGACTTTGCCGAAAAGATAGGAACACATGTTATTGGAACCATCCATAGAAGTAATTTGATACAGGATGCCGAATTAGATGCAAAAACCGTTGTAGAAAAATACCCTGAAAGTGATGAAGCACAAGAATACCGTGACCTTGCTTCAAGCATTATGATGAATGAAAACATATCCACTCCTGAACCTATGGAAGATGAGGAATTCGAGGAATTCTTCAGGTCATACCTGGATTAGCATGTACCACTCAACCAATTATTCATCACCGATGGGTGAAATGCTGATTGCAAGTGACGGCGAAGCAATTTGCGGGGTATGGTTTTACGGACAAAGATATTTCAAGTCAACAGTAACTGATGACATCATAGATGATGATTTAGCTGTTTTTAAGAAGGTCAGTCGATGGTTCGACGATTATTTCAGTGGACTGAATCCGAAAATAGATTTCAAGGTTAAACCACATGGAACGGAGTTCAGACAAAAGGTATGGAAGATATTGAGTGAAATTCCATACGGCGAAACATTGACATATGGAGAGATTGCCTCAAGGATATCGTCAGAAATGTCTGCCCAGGCGGTTGGCGGAGCAGTAGGACACAACCCAATTGCAATTATAATCCCTTGCCACAGGGTATTGGGTGCAAATGGAAAACTGACAGGTTATGCCGGTGGAATTGACAGGAAAATCGAATTGTTGAAGCTGGAAAAGATTGGTGATTATAGTGATTAGATCCCCTTTGCGATTGATAACAGTCATTTCACTCTTTTTGATTGTTTTAATATTGGAATTCTTCACAGACATTAACCAGAATGTAATATTTTCAATTGCACTGATTACGCTTTTTTTGATATTGTTCACTTTCATATTCAAAACCCCTGGCCATTCCCTATTAAATATTTTTGTAATTTTCTTTTCTTTCATCTGCCTGCCTTTGTTTGTTTTGTGGTACTTGGATGTTTTTAATTCTCTTCTGTGGCCTTGGGGAAGTATCTCACTGGCCATTGTAGTCGTTATTTTAGGAATTCTTTCAATTGTTACAATGGTCAAGCTCAACTATGTCGAACTCAGGTTCGATTAGTTTTAAGTAACAATTTCGATAAATAATGTAGTATGAATTTGCCGTTGAATATTGTCATTGGAAACATCATTTCACTGATTGCAGGAATTTTCATCATATTGAGCATGTGGGTCAATGATGAGAAAAAAGCATATTTCTATCAGTTCCTAAACGCTTTCATCCTGATGATTTCCTCGGTGTTTTTCTTTTCCTGGACAGGCGTTACCACAATGGCCATTGCGGCATCAAGAAACTTGATGGTGTATAATGATAAGCTAACCAGGAACTGGACAATATTCTTCATAATCATTTCGATAGTTCTGGGTTTGATGGTAAACACTTTGGGCCTTGTCGGGCTTTTGCCGATAATTGCAATCGTTCAGATAACATTGTGCAATTACCATTTGAAATCAATCAGAACAATAAAAACAAGTTTCATCGTAAACAGCGCAATTTACATAGTCTATTTTCTTGCAATTCTGGACTTTTCGTCAGCAGCTATCGAATCAATCACCGCACTGATAGGGCTGATTTCATTATACAGATTAATAACTCATGATTCCGGCAGTTAACCTATTTCCTGTCATGAGGATCATCAAACCATGGGTCCTGGCCTGTCTTTTCAAACCATGCATCATCCCAGCTGGAATCATAATCGCTGTAGTCAGGATAATCGTTGTCGAACCCATAATTTCTGATATTTTTCGGCGGTCTAGATGTATTTTTTGTTTTAGGTTCGGCATCGTCACTAAAACAGCAGCTTGCGATTATCACAATGAAAATTATTATGATTGGAATGTCAAAAACAGGATTTTCAAATTGCGGTATAATCAATAATGATGTGGTTATTGAGGTAATCATATTTTAGAATATGCTGTCTTCCTATATGAATATATGCTAAAATCAATAGATTATTAATCATGAAGAAATTCGCAATCTTTGATTTTGACGGGACACTGTTCGATTCTATTCATGATGTAATGATTTGCCTGAATGAAGCATTGTCAAGACATGGATTTCCCACTCTAACTCATGACGAATACGTTAAAAGGTTAGGCGGAAACATTGATGAGATAGTCTCGCTGGTTTTGAAAGACAATAACACTGCAGAAAACATTGAAAGGGTCAAAAGGACTTATGGGGAGATATATGATGCATCCCCTAAAGACAGGACTCTTCCGTTTGAAGGCATGAGGGATGTTCTGGTTGAGCTTCAAAACAAAGGAACATTGTTAGCCATCCATTCCAACAGGGGAACCGATTCCATTAAATATTTCACTGAAAAATATTTTCAGGGCATTGATTTTGTAGCTATTGAAGGTCATGACCCCGATTATCCATCAAAACCAAATCCCTATGCTGTCAAGATGATGGAAAAGAAATTCAAAGTCGCACAAGAAGAGCAAATCTACATTGGAGACTCTTCAACAGACATTAAAACAGCCCAGAATGCCGAAATCGATTGTCTGATTGTCAGATGGGGATATGGATTTAAGGAGGATTATGAAAATGGGTATCCCCTGGAAATAATTGAAAATCCCTCCCAAATACTAAAGTATTTTTAACTTAAAAATCAATTAATTATTATGTTATTCGTTAATTATCCAAAGTGTTCAACTTGCAGGAAAGCCAAAAACTGGCTGGATGAACACGACATTGAATATGAGTCAAGACATATCATCGAAGACAATCCAACTGCAGAAGAACTGCGTGAATGGTGGAAAATATCTGATTTGCCGCTTAAAAGATTCTTCAACACCAGCGGAATGAAATATCGTGAAATGAAATTGAAGGACAAGCTGCCGGGCATGTCTGAAGATGAACAGTTGGATCTTTTAGCAACTGACGGAATGCTTGTCAAGAGACCTGTTCTTGTAAATGACAGTGTTGTTCTTGTCGGTTTCAAAGTCAAGGAATGGGAAGAAAAACTATTATAATAAGGGTTATTATTGCCCTGCAATCTATTTTTTTTAATTTACTTATTTAAACATTAACTTTAAAAAACAAAACAGTCATAATTATTACTGTATAAAATATTTTAGGGGACAAAATATTGTTAGATATAAAATTGTTCAGAGAAAATCCGGAATTAATCATAGACTCTGAAAAGAAGAGATTTAGAGACACTGAAAATGTGGAAAAGGTAATAGAATACGACACCTTATGGAGAGAAGGTGAAAGAAAATTAAATTCATTAAGATCTGAAAAGAATAAATTGTCCAAATCATTCAAAAAAGCAAAAGAGGAAGGCAATTTGGAAGAGGTAATCGCAAGATCCAAAGAAGTGGCGGCCGAAATTAAAGAGTTGACTGCCAAAAATGCAGAATACCTTGAACTCAGGGATGATTACAGATACAAAGTCGGAAACATCATTGATGAGGACGTTCCGATTTCAGATACAGAAGACGACAATGTAGTTGTCAGAACCTATGGCGACAAGCCGGACTTTGATTTTGAAGCGTTGAATCATGTTGATTTGATCAATAAAATCGATGGAGCAGACCTTGAAACTGCCGCTGAAATTGCAGGAGCAAGATTTTACTATTTAAAACGTGATATCTTACATTTGAACTTAGCGTTAATCCAGTTTGCTCTTTCAGAACTGGAGGCTGAAGGATACATCCCAATGCAAACACCGTTCTTTGTTAAAGGGGATGTTGCTGCGGAAACCTCTGAACTGGGTGAATTTGAAGAAACATTATACAAAGTGGAAAATGAGGACATGTATCTTATTGCAACTGCCGAACAGACCCTTGCAGCCCTTCACAGGGATGAAATCATAAATCCCGATGATTTGCCTTTGAGATACTGCGCCCTTTCAACCTGCTTTAGAAAAGAGGCAGGATCACACGGTAAGGATACCCTGGGAATATTCAGGGTTCACCAGTTCGAAAAAATCGAACAGTTCATATATTCAACACCTGAGGATTCCAAAAACCAGCATGAAAAACTGATGGAAGTCACTGAAGGAATCTATCAGAAATTAGGCCTTCCATATCAGGTCATAGCTATCGTATCATCCGCTTTGAATGACAACGCGGCAATCAAATATGACCTGGAGGCATGGTTCCCAGGCTCTGAAACCTATCGTGAACTGGTTTCATGCACAAACTGTAAAGATTACCAGGCACGTAAGACAAAGACACGTGTCGGCAGAGCAGGTTCCGGAGATGCTCAAACCTTGCACACTTTAAACAGTACAGCCATTGCAACTGAAAGGACAATGTGCTGTATCTTGGAAAACTATCAGCAGGCTGACGGTAGCGTAAAAGTTCCTGAAGTGCTGGTCCCTTACATGAATGGAAAAACCGTCATTGAAGCTAAAAAATAATTCAGGGGAATCGTAATGAAAACAATTATAGTCAATGCAAGTCCCAGAAAAAAATGGAATACCGCTGAAATTTTACAATCTGCTCAAAAGGGAGCCGAATCCGTTGGAGCCGAAACTGAATATATCAATCTATATGATTTGGTGTTTACAGGATGCAGAAGCTGCCTTGTATGCAAACTTAAAGACAAAACCAAAGGCAAATGCTATTGGAGAGATGACCTTCAACCGGTGATTGATAAAATATTGGATGCTGATTGCCTTTTAATCGGTTCTCCAATCTACTTCGGACAGCCTACAAGCGAGTTCAGGGCATTGGTTGAGAGATTGATTTTCTGTCTGTTGTCATATGATGACGGATCCAGCTATTATGCAGGCAAGGTAAATGTTGGAATATTTTATACAATGAATGCTCCGCTCGAGTTTTACGAGCAATCCATGAAAGAAAGTTTGGCAAGTACAGAGTATTTATTTTCATTTTTGAATGGTGAAATTGTATCATATCCTGTTTGTGATACTATGCAGGTAAGTGATTATTCAAAATATAATATGAATGGGTTTTCACAGGAAGCTAAAGAAAAACAATGGATTATGCAGTTTCCAAATGATTTGGAAAAGGCTTTTGAAATTGGCGCTGAATTGAGTAAATGATTCGGCTTTATTTTTTTAAAAATTTTCGTGTATACATTTTTTAAAAATGAATACATTTATATACTACTTTTTATCAATATTAAATTGTATACAAAAATACATTTTGTAATACAAAATGGAAGTGATACAATGACAAACCAAAAAAGAACTAAAAAATTTGAATTCGGAAACGAAAGATTCGGAGGATCATACACTCCAGGGGACTTTGAAATAAATTTCCCGGAAGACATGTCCCGCGAAGAGTTCGGAAGACTGTTTCATGAAAGAATGCTGGCTTTGCACAAAAAATATGATGATAATTTTGATGAGGAAATATTTCACCACAAACCAAAAAAAGAAAAATTAAAACCGTTAAGCATACGTGTAAAACCACACACCAAGGAGTTTTTCAAAAATCATTCAATATTGTCCCCAAGAGATGTATTGGAAATGTATGAGGAATTCAACAATGGGAGTGAAGCATTCATCAATTCACTAATCGAAGAAGAAAAACAATTGGAACAGGAATTAATTGAAATCCAAGAAAAGTTGCATAATGCAAAACTCTTCAAGGAAAAACTGGTTGAAATAGAACCTGAAGGTGAAGTTTCAACTGACGAAGATAAATTGGCTAGATTACAAAATATATATAATAACACTCTAATCAAATCAATCGGAAATGAGACACCGATTGAAAAGGCTAAACAGGATATCGTAAAAGATATTCAAATCTACAATACTTTAGATGTAAGCTTCAATGATAATGAGTTTTTAATAATAACTGTATATACAAATGCTCAGCCTATTGCATATTACTTCAAAAATGAATGCTCAGATGAGGATATCTCTGAAATAATTTCTCACGTTGAAGAGTATTGCAGTGAAAATGAAATAGATTTTCGAAAAACTGAAAAATCAAACTAAAAATAATTGAAGTGTGAAATCAAATTATTCACACTTGCTATTTTTTAAAAAATTGAGGGTATTAATTTGAAATGAGCAATGACACACCTTCAATAATTAGAACGATACCAATTATGATTGCAATATATACAGGTTGGTTAATTGCAAATATTGCAAGGGCTATTGCTATGATTCCCATTACCAATACAAGAATTGAACTGAATGTGGATATGCGTGTTAAATTTGAGAACAGTCCTGCAATACCAAAAACAATCATGATGAATCCTACAATATAGAATTGCAATCCGATAAGGAATGATAATGCATCGATGTAGAATATAAATAGGAATCCAAAGATGATGGCAATTATTCCAATGGCCAAAATGATATTTGGAAAAGCATTACTTACTTCTTTTCGCATGTTCCAGCCCATAAATGCCGCTGAAATACCAAAGAACAACAGACTCAATCCAACAATTATTGAAACAAGGCCGGTTGAAAACATTGGGAATAATATGAATATCAAACCAAGTATGATTGAACCGTATCCTCCTATCTTATTTGCTTCCATTATTTCACCTCCATTTAATTTAAATATGTTAAAAATATTATTTATGTATGATGGTGGAGTTATACCTCAACTAATTAAGGATTAATTTGATGATAGAAGGGGTTCATTATGAAAAGTACTAAATTTGATTTTGAAAGTGTCATTGATAGGAAAAATACTAATTCAGTTAAATGGGATTTGTTCGACGATGATATGCCCATGTGGGTGGCGGACATGGACTTCAAAGTTGCCCCTGCCATCCAAGATGCAATAAAAAAAAGATCAAATCATCCGGTTTATGGCTATACTATTGTTCCTGACGAGTTATTTGAGTCATATATTGACTGGTGGGACAGACGATATGACTTTAAAATGCACCGTGAGGATATGGCTTATGCAATAGGAGTCATGCCGTCAATATCCTCAATGATAAGATGCCTGACCGACGTTGGAGATGAGATTTTAATTCAAACACCTGTTTATCATGTGTTTTTCTGGGTTATTGAAGAAAATGACCGTAAAGTCCTTGAAAATGAACTGATTTATGAAAATGGGCAATACAAGATAGATTTTGATGATTTGGATGAAAAATTATCAAGAGTAAAAATGATGATTTTATGCAATCCCCACAATCCGATCGGCAAGATATGGTCACGTGAGGAATTGGACAAAATTGAAGAGTTATGTAGGAAACATGGCGTAGTTCTAATTTCCGATGAAATTCATTGTGATTTGACAAACCCAGGAACCAAATATAATCCATGCAATCCTTCTGACAATGTCATAACATGTTTGTCCCCTTCAAAATCATTCAATATTGCAGGTTTTCAAAGTTCCATTGTCCACACCAAAAATAAGGAATTACTGGATAAAATCAAAAGTCAGATGCACATTGACAATTCAGATTCTTGCAATGTATTTGCAACATCTGCTGTTATTGCAGCCTATAAAGAGTCTGAAGACTGGCTTGAGGAACTGAAAGAAGTTTTATTTGAAAATAAGCAGATTGTTAAAGAATTCCTTGCCAATGAATTGCCGGTAATCAAACTTATTGAATGTGAAGCAACTTATCTTTTATGGTTGGATTGTTCTGCTTTAAATACTCATTCAAAGGTTTTGTCTGAATTTTTAAGGCAAAATCAGGGTTTGTTCTTATCTGCTGGAGTTGATTTTGGCCAGTGCGGAGACAATTTTTTAAGGATGAACATTGCCTGTCCAGAAAAATTGCTGAAAGACGGACTCAACAGACTTAAGGCAGGAATCATAGCTTTAAACAATATTAATCAGTTTTAACTAACTTTTTGATGCAATGATGATTTTACCATAATCTGATGGAGGGACTTCAATCCTTAATTTCAATGTTTTTACCAGTCCTTCTATTACTTTTCTTCCACCTGGAATATTGCCATATGTCAGTTTTGGAATTAAAATGATTCCTCCATTCTTAACACGCTCTATACTTTCCAAAAAGATTCTTGTGATTTCAGGCCCTTTTTTATTTTTAAGAGCTTCGTTCAGATAGATTATAACAGAGTCATAGTGTCCATTAATGTTTTTAATTTCTGAAGGGGAAATCTGTTTAATATTACTATTGTCTATAAACTTGTCAGTTATGAATAGAATACTTCCATTGCTGTAAGCAATTTCCAATAGGGATTTGATTTGTTCGCTATCATGTGCAATAGTTTCATTTTCATCCGATTTTTCACTTAAAATTAATGAAAATGCATTTTTTTCTATATCATGCAGAAAATTGATTTCCTTTTGAAGGGCGTAATAGTCTTCATTAACCAAATAGATTAATCCGCAGCTTGACATCAAATCTTTAGTTTTGATAAATGATTTTCCGGATAATGAGATCTCTTCGAAAGCGGTCTTATAGTGGCTTTCTAATTTTTCAGCGATATAATGTATTGATGTTGAGTCTGCAGTTAAATCATGAGGAACAATGAAATCCTTTATGGCTCCTTTTGCATATAGCCTGTAGGGTTGTTTTCTTTTTTCATGGAAAAGTGAAGGTTTTAGATATGCATCCAATATGCTGTCGGTCTCATGCTGCCCGGAAATCCTGTCCAGATATTCCGGGGGCAGTGTGCCTCCACAGGGACGGCAGTTCACCTCAATTAAAACCGGGCCTTTTTCATCAATCATGTATTCCCCGTGAACAGGTCCGTACTTAACGCCGAGCGCATCAGCTACATTATATGCATATTCAATCATTTCTGCTTCACCGAGGCTCAATTCATCCACGGTTTCCATTATGTCATATATAATGCTGCCGTCTGAGGTTTTTACCTTGGAATATTTCCAGATTAGTGTTACCTTATGATGTCCTTCACAGGATACGGTATTGACAATATATTCCTCTCCGTCAATAAATTCCTGAATTAAAAGTTCATTGTTTTCATGCCCGTAACAATTATAATCATTGAGCAATGCTTTAAAATTGTTGATGAACTCTTCTCTGTCTGAACTGATCTTCACGCTTGAAGAGCCCGCACTGAAATTCGGTTTTATAAGGACTTTCTTGAGATTTTCGCTGTCGTAAAATTCTATTGCCTCCTGCAGGGTGGTTACCAGTTTTCCTTTTATTGACCTCAAGTTGTGCTTGGCTATTCTTTCCTGCATTTTATCCTTGAGCGTCATGGCGTCGATGTTTTCATAGGAATTTCCCAATAGGTTCAAATCATGGGATAATCTTGTAGCCAGCCTCACCCCTTTTTCACTTCCTGGAAGGATTAGAATAGGATCCAATTCCTTAACCATCAAAAGGGTTTCCTCATAGCTGTCCTTTTCTCTGATTAATTCAAAATCCTCACTTATTAGTTTCATGTCTTCCTGCTTGTGATGATTGTAGGTATTTCCGTTTTCATTATCGATATTGTTCAAGTCCAGCACGACTGGATTGAAATTTCTGTCTACAATGTCCTGTATGAAATTGATTCCGGTAGACATGCATTCTACAATAACTATGTTTCTCATTTTTTCCCTCAATCTGTTGTATCGATAAAGTTCTGAACAAGCCAGTCTGAAATGCTTATGTCAGAGGCATATCTTATTATTTCATCTTTCTTGAACCACTTTGCCTTGACGATTTCGTCCCCATCCACTTTTATGTCTCCGGATTCATATTCTGCTGTAAAACCCAGCATCAATGAATTTGGAAACGGCCATGATTGGCTTTTCATATACTTTAAGTTTTTAATCTTGATTCCCACTTCTTCAAGGACCTCTCTGTGCACTGCTTCTTCAATCGATTCTCCAGGTTCTACAAAACCCGCTATTAATGCATATCTGATGGTGTCATGATAGCTGTGTTGGGCCATAAGCAATTCGCCGTCATTTCTGATAGCCACAATAATTGCAGGGGCAATGCGGGGATAGTGGTTCTGACCGCATTCGGGGCATTTTAACATCATGTCCTTTTCATCCAACTGGGTTGGTGTTCCGCATCTTCCGCAAAACCTGTGTGATACATACCAGTCGTTTACCAAAACGGCTTTTCCTGCAATATGGTACAGGTCATGGTCAAATTCATAAACTTCATATAACGGATAGAATGATTCATCACTTTCAACGTTAACCACAAATGCCTTTCTGCCTTTATAATTTCCAATGTAAAAGCAGAAATTAACGTTAAATTCAACTGATGAAGTGGGTAAGTTTTTATCATTGTCCAAATATAATTCTCTGTTTTCATTGAAAACAAATAGATAATCATCACTATTGGGAGTAATTTTTTCATCGAAATCGATTTCGTAGTTTTCATAAAGTGATTTTTCTATCATGATATAGAATTTATTTTTATTAATATAATATTTTTAGTAGGTTTTATATTAAATCAGAACTAAAGATTAAATTGGTGATAAAAAATGGTATCAGAAAATATGGAAAAAGCATTGAATGGACAATTAAACGCTGAAGTTTATTCAGGATATTTATATTTATCCATGGCAGCTTACTTTGAAGATGAAGATTTAGCAGGATTTGCAAACTGGATGAGAGTGCAGGCTGCAGAAGAACTGGAACACGGTATGAAGTTCTATGACTACATCATAAGAAGAGGTGCTTCCGTAACCTTAACAGAAATTGAAGGACCTCAAACCGAATGGGATTCTCCGGTTGCAGCATTTGAACATGTTCTGGAACATGAAAAAAAGGTATCAGGCCTAATAAACGACCTGGTTAATTTGGCTATTGAAGAAAAAGACCATGCAACCAACAACTTCCTCCAATGGTTTGTTGAAGAGCAAGTTGAAGAGGAAGAAAACGCAATGGAATTGGTTGCCAAAATAAAACTCGCCGATGGTGACAACAGACTGATCTATGAATTGAACAAAGAGTTAGGTGCACGCGCACCTTCCGACGACTAGATTGATTTCTAGTCATTACTTATTTTTTTTGGTGATAATTTGTATCCCGAAGGCCCTACAGACATCGCTCAGGTTGATTCTAGCAGATACGATTCGAAACTAATTGGCGAGAATGATTTGGGAAGTGTGCATCTGCACGGCCCATTCGGAGACATTTCTTCGCAAGTTAAGATAGCTTATGTGATAGGAATGCATCCGCTTGAAAGCAAATCCCACAGGGCTCTTTTCGATGAGTTGACATCTAAAGATGATTTAAAATACTGTTATTATCTGTATAATATTAATGTCAATGACAAGGCTTCAGAAACTGAAGGGCGTCTGGAAGGACAGCTTCTCGCTCAGGAATTCATCAAAGATGATATTATCAGTAGGGGATATGACTTATTTTTGGATATTCATTCAAACAGGGGGTCCAATGGACCCGGAGAGTATAAGATTACAAACTTTGTCTTTGCACCGGGCTTTGATGGGAAATCCTCAAAATTCATGGAAATCATCATAGATTCAATAGATGAAATTGTATATTACGAGCCTGAATTCAGATCAAGCCCTCCATTCATAACCGAACCGACAGCAAAGGCAGGCGTTCCAACGCTTGTTTATGAATGCTATTCTTATGAAGAATTTGATTATACCTGCAATCTTGCATCCAAATTAATCCGTGTTGTCGATGATTTGGATTTCTGACTTCTTTTACTAATTAAAAGAAAACTTTATTACTATTTATTAACATACATTTAAAAGGAATTATTTTAACGGATGTGAAAAAAATGATAATTAGAGCACCTTCAAGAATACATATGTCCCTAATTGACTTGAATGGGTCATATAGAAGAGTTGATGGTGGAATTGGTCTAGCATTAGCTGATCCACAATTTGTATTGGAATCTGAGCAAATAGAAAGTGGAATTGAACTTGAATTTGCAGAAACCGTAACTGACGAAGAGGCCATTCTGGAATGTAAGGAAAAAATCCCGGATGCTGCCAAAAAAACTATTGAACATTTCAATATCGATGCAGGATTTAAATTTACAGTTCATCAGACTTATCCTCCGCATTCCGGTTTTGGAAGCGGAACTCAAATTGCAGTTTCAACAGCTCATTTAATCACAGAAACAATGGGCATTGAAGTGGAAAGCAGAATCCTAAGCAGCATTGTCGGAAGGGGCGGAACCTCCGGAATCGGAACTTATACTCACGATTTGGGCGGTTTCATTGTAGATGGTGGACACAGCAAAGAAGAAAAACCTTTATTCTTGCCTTCAGGAGCATCAAAGGCAAAACCTGCTACCTTAATTGCAAGATATGAGTTCCCGGAAGAGTGGAAAATATTAATCGTCATTCCCGAAATCGAAAAGCACATGGAGGGGGATGATGAAGTGGATGTCTTCCAGACATACTGTCCTATTCCAAAGGAAGAGGTGGAACAGGTATCCCACTTGATTTTAATGAATCTTATTCCGTTCATGCTTGAAAAAGACATCAAAAACTTCGGATGGGCTGTAAGCGAGCTTCAAAAAGTAGGTTTCAATAAGCTGGAGCATAGCCTTGACTCAAGTTATCTGCCGACCATGAAAGCAATGGAAGAGGCAGGTGCTTACGGTGCGGGCATAAGTTCATTCGGACCGGTGTTATACACAGTATTCGATGAATCAAACGAATTCATTGTTGAAAAAATTAAGGATATGATTGGAGACAAGGGAACAGTCTTTGTCACCAAAGCGCAAAATCACGGATATGTTATTGAAAAATAACATTCCCAATACTTTTTTTTTAAAATAAGTTCTTTTTAGTGGTGTTAAAAAGGAAAAGTTAGTGATGAGTTAAACTTCCCAAAAATTTTCAAGCAATATATAATTAGACTAAAAAACATTCAAAAAAATAAAAATGGAAGTAGCGGATAAAATCCAACTACTTTAAAAAAACTTAACACTCAAATCCGCCGTCACATCTGATGATTTGACCGTCTACGAATTCAGATTCGTCAGAAGCAAGGAATAATGCTAATGCAGCAATATCTTCCCCTTGACCTACTCTTTTCATAGGTGCTCCGTCAACCATCATTTGTAATGCTTCTACTCCACCAATACTATCTACCATAGCGGTGTGGATAGCTCCAGGAGCAATACCGTTACATCTTATTTCAGGACCAAGTTCGAATGCCATGGATTTGGTAAGACCTGCAATAGCGTGTTTGGATGAGATGTAACCTACAAATCCAAAGTGTGCAGCGTAGGATGCTACTGAACATGTGTTAATTACAACACCTTTTCCTTTTTCTTTCATTACAGGAGCTACTAATTGGGTTAAATATAATGGAGCGTATACATCAACTGCAAATACTTTGTCCCATTCCTCTTTGGTAATTTCTAAAAGAGGTGTTACGCTTAAAAGTCCTGCATTGTTGAATAAAATGTCGACAGTTCCATATTTTTCAATGGTTTCATCAAATATTTTTTTAATGTCGTCAACGTTAGCCATATCAGCGATGACTGCGAATGCTTCTCCACCAGCTGCTTTAATGTCATCCACTACGGCGTTTGCTCTTTCTTCGTTTCTTCCTGTTACAACAACATTTGCACCTTCTTCAGCAAATAATTTAGCTGTAGAACGGCCCATACCAGAGGTTGATCCGGTTACGATTGCTACTTTTCCGTCTAGTTTTCCCATTTTAATCACCTATATTTTTAAACATTCATGCTGTATCATGATGTTATAATCAGATTTATATTGTAAAATATATTTAAATATTTTCTAAAGTATTCTAATTTTTGATATACATTTTTTAGCATTCCATGCTGAATGGTATTGATAATTGATTTTTTTTCAAAATTAATATATTTTGTCCATTAATCTAATTTCTAATTGAAACTTAATTATTTTCATTAATTCTTAATTGAATTGCCGTTAGCATAATTTAAATATACCATAACTTAAACTAATATTAACAAAACTCTTTTAAGGTGATATGATGAATAACAAAGAAAAAGTAATAGAAGCATTTAAGAATTCCGATGACCCATTAAATGCCAAAAAAGTAAGCGAAATATCCGGTGTCGAAAAAAAGGAAGTCGATAAAATCATGAAAGAATTAAAAAAAGATGATACAATCGTTTCTCCAAAAAGATGCTATTGGACTTTGGCCGAAAAATAGATGAAATTATCTAAAAAAGAAGTTTTTTCTTTTTTAGATTACAAATTATATACTTCGCTGGCTGGAACGATGGTAATATTGTTCTCAGTCAGGATATCAATTAATTTATCAATATCGTCTGCATGCAATAAAAGTATTGCTTTGCCCTCTTTTTCATGACTGAATGCATAGAGATATTCCAAATCAATTAAATTGTCTTTAATGATTCTTAAAACTGTAGTCAAACCGCCTGGTGTATCATTCATTTCAACACCGATGATGTCGGTAATTTTGACCAGGAAATTGTTCTCTTCAAGTGCTTCCTTACCTTTAATCGGATCATCTACCACCAGTCTTAAAATACCGAATTCAGAGGTATCCGCCATACACATTGCCCTAATATTCACATCTGCTACTGTCAGCACTTCTAATGGTTTTGATAAGCTCCCCATTCTGTTCTGTAAAAATATTGATAATTGTTTGATTTTCATAATCTCACCTAATGTAAGTTCCTCTCATCAATAACTCTTTTTGCTTTTCCTTCAAATCTTGGTAGTGTTTTAGGTTCTACAAGAGTTACTTTTACGCGTATTCCTGTTTCGTTTTCAATTGATTTTCCAATTTTTTTCTGTATCGCCATCATTTCCTTTATGCCGTCGAAGAAAATGTCATGTGATGCTTCAACTTTAACTTCAATCTCGTCTAATGTTCCTGGTCTTGTAACTATAATCATGTAATGAGGCTCAACATCACCGATTTTAAGCAATGCCTTTTCGATTTGTGATGGGAAAATAGCTACACCTTTAACTTTAATCATGTCATCGGATCTGCCTGTGATTCTGCTCATTCTCGCATGTGTTCTTCCGCATTCACATTTCTCATAAGTCAGTTTGGTCAAATCCTTAGTTCTAAATCTTATAACTGGCATTCCTTCCCTTTCAAGGTTTGTCAGTACCAATTCGCCGGGTGTGTTTTCACCTAAAACCTTTTGGGTATTAGGGTCAATGATTTCCGGGTAGTATATGTCTTCTGCAATATGCAGTCCTTTTTGGGCTGCACATTCCACTCCAACACCCGGTCCCATGAGTTCTGTTAGGCCGTAAATGTTATATGCTTTGGTTCCGAAGAGCTCTTCAACTCTTTGCCTGATTTCCTCTGTCCATCCTTCTGCTCCAAATCCAATTGCCTTGATGCCGAATTCCTTTGGGTCGATTCCATCTTCAAGGGCAACTTCAGCGAGGTGTATTCCGTAGGATGGTGTGAAAATCAGTCCTGTTGCTCCAAAGTCGCTCATTATTTCGATTTGTCTGCGTGTCTGGCCGGTTGAAATAGGAATGATTGCCGCTCCTACTTTGTGGCATCCGTAGTGAACTCCAAAACCGCCTGTAAACATGCCGTAACCGTGGGTGTTCTGCAGGATATCATCTTCACCTATTCCCATCATGGTGAGTCCTCTTGCGATGGTTTCAGCCCATGTATCCAGGTCTTTTTCGGTATATCCTGACACTACAGGTTTTCCGGTTGTTCCGGATGAGGAATGCAATTCTTTTATTTCCCTAATGTCTACTGCAAAGAGTCCGAAGGGATAGCTTTCCCTTAAGTCATCCTTTGTAATGAACGGTAATTTTTCAATATCCTTTAAAGTTTCAATGTCTTCAGGATAAACTTCAGCTTCACTATATCGTTTATGATAATAGGGTATTTTATCAAATGCTCTTTTAACTGTTGACTGAAGCTTTTTTAATTGTAATTCTTCAAGGTCTTGCCTTGGCATTGTTTCAATTTCTTCGTTCCAAAACATTTTTTGCCTCATTAATTTTTATAATATAATATTGCTTTTTTAGTAACTTAAATATTTAGATTATCAAAAGTCTTTTTAATTATTGTTTGCAAATATTATTATGATATTGCGTTAATTTCACATCGAAATTTGTAAAATTTTATATATTTTGTTAGACTAATATTAAATTGTAATTAATTAATTTTAATTTGATTATGGAGAATTTTTACTATGGATATGATGAGTGTTTTATGGCAGGTTGGAATATTTGCTTCAGTCCTTGTATTCGGTATCAAAATAGGATTAGCATCAGGATTGGCCAATTTGTCAAAAAAATTATTTGCAGTAATCTGCATTGCTTATGGTGGGGGTGTTGTACTTATTTCTGCTATTGCTTCATTATACTCTGAGCAATTAGTGCAGGCAATTTACAGTTACAATACAATATTCTACATTATCATGGCATCAATCATGATTATTGCAGGTTTGTTTACAATAAGGGAATGGAAGATACATGATAAGAATACATCAACCGCAACTTCTCTAGCTATCATTGCTCCTTGTCCATGTTGTTTCGGTTCAATTATTGCAAGTGTCCTAATCGTCGCTCCAACCATCGGTGTCAGTTCACTGAATTTAAGTTGGTATGCTGCAGGAGCACTTGTTGGCGTCATGATTGTAACTTATTTTGCATCAAACACAATTGTTAAGGTAATCAACAGACCTTATCCGATTGTCTTGGGCAATTTCATGCTTTTGCTCGGTGCATATTTCTTGCTTTCAGCAATTGTCATACCGAACATAGCAGGAGTATTGGCTAAAACTCAAAGTCCTATTACAATGGGTTCTCCTCAGGATGTCCTTATGGTAATTTTAGCATTTGCTATTTTAATCATGGGCGGCATCGTTTTAAATAAAAGAGGCAGAAGTATTTTAAGATAAGGTGAAAAAATATGGCTTTAAATATACCTGGAGGAGAGTTCCTAACAGGATCACTTGATGTAATTTCACAAAGTCTGACAATACCTGTACTGGTAATTCTGTTAATCATTGTAATAATTTCAATCATTACATTAGGCGGAATTATTGCGGAGTATACATCAAGGCGTAAGGTTCCTGTAGGAACAATCAGAGATTTGATTTATGAAATCAATAGAGCTGATTCAGTAGAATCATTAAAAAATGTAATTAGCAATGCAAACATTCCAAAATCACAGAAAAAGGTGTTGGCAGAAATCGCTTCTTCACAGGAATTAGGTAACCCCTCAAGAGAAGCGCTTGCACGTAAGTTATTTGAATTCGAAGAAGAAAAAACAATGGATAACTTACAGAAAACTGATATAATCACTCGTATCGGACCGACATTGGGATTGATGGGTACTTTGATTCCTATGGGTCCTGGTCTTGCGGCACTGGGTGCAGGAGACATCAATACTCTGGCATCTTCATTGACCGTTGCGTTCAACACTACAATTGTCGGTATCGGTTCCGGTGCGTTATGTTATGTTATCGGTAAAATCAGGTCTGGCTGGTATGACAGGTACCTGTCTGATTTGGACGCTTTGATTGATTCAGTGCTTGATAAAACGAATAATTAGTGGTGCTTATGGTAAGAAAAGGTGGAAGGCGCAGATCAAAACGTGTCGAAGAAGACCCGATGGCAGGAACATCCAACCTTGTGGATGCAATGCTCGTCATTGCAGTAGGTTTTCTGGTTTTCGTTATCATAAGCTGGAACATGCAGGCAATGATTGACCCTACCCAGAATGTGCATGAACAGATGCAGCAGAAAATGACTGAAGTAGACCAGGGACAGGAGTTGAACGAGACTCCCGACGTTTCAAATTCATCCGGTCAGGGATATACTGAAATGGGTAAAGTTTACAAGGATCCTTCTACGGGTAAGCTGATAATGGTGGAAGGTTGACCCTTTCACATTCAAACTTTTTTTTCGTTAAATTTTTCTTTTCGAATTATCATCAAACTTTCTATTTTTACAATCAAAAATTTTCCTCCAGTTCAAGCGTTATTTTAATATTTTAAACAGTCAGAGATATTTAATTTTGTTTTAAATGTATCTAACTGTCCCATGCTTAAATACTCCAATATTTTTAAATATTATTATATGAAAAGTTAGGAGGGGGTATGAAATGAATAGGAAAGCATTAGGTTTGGCATTGATTATAGTACTAATCTTTTGTTGCGGCATAGCATTTGCCAGTGAAAATAACACCACAGCTCTTGAAATAGGCAGTGATGAAATATTGGAAATCCATAATGAAACAGTGCTGCAGGACGGCGAACAGGTGAATGCAACAAGTGCTGGAATATGAAACATCACCTTCAGCGATGGCTATAACGGATACTGCATAAATCTATCAAAGGACCATGCGGAAAACGGCAGCGTATTCACTCCAAGGGACACATCACATGCAATGAACAACAAGTATAACACATCAATCGGAAATTATCTTAAGATACTGTTCGTCGATTTCTATGAATGTGCTACAGGCAATGCGGGATGATGCGGCTGAAGTGATATGGGACTTTTCTGATAGATATTATCTGCAAAGCACCAATCCGATAACACAGGCTATTCTCGAACTGGCCGAAGAAGGTCGCACTATTCCTGACATGGCGAAACTAAACAGATTGATGAAAACACTAAAGCAACATTCGATTTTGAAGTTTTTGATCCATTGAATGATAATCTGCAGAATTATTTCGGATACAAAATAACATTGTCATCCATTGAAGATGACACCAATTCTTCCGATGACAATCACACAGAAGACAGCAATAATTCAGCTGATGACAATCAAACTGAAGATGACACCAATTCAACAGATGACGAAACGGAAAACAATGAGATTGCTACAGGAATGGAATTGGATGAAAACACCACTCAAGAAAATGAAACAGGTGCTGTCTTCAATAGTGGAAACTCATTTTCCCATAACGCAACTGGAATTCCGATATTGCTGCTATTGATTGCAGCTATAATTGGATTCAGTTCAATTAGTAAAAAAGATTAGGCTGAGGGAAATTTCATTTCCTATTTCTTTTTTTTTAAATTCATTAAACTATTTAATAATGATTTAACAAAATTAATATTCGGTGTAAAAATGAGAAACATTGTCATTGTAGAATGCGTATCTACTGGGATTAATTATGTTCAGGATATTCTAAATAGAAATTATAGTCCTGTAGTTTTACAGACTAAAGCTGTAGAGTCTGAAGAAGGTAAAATCTATCAAAAACTTGTTGAAAGCTCTTTTGCAGCAATTGATGCTGATTTTGAATTGATTAGAGAAAAGGACACCTATGAAGAAACCCTAGAGATGGTCAGGAAGTATGATCCCTTGTTGGTGGTTCCGGGTTCTGAAAAAGGAGTTATTTTAGCCACAAAATTGGCCAATGATTTAAATTTATTATGCAACCCTATTGAAAATCTTGATTCAATGACTTTAAAGGATAAAATGCAGGAAAGACTTGCTGAAAAGGGTCTCAGACATATCCGTGGTCGCAGAATCTCATCTATTGAAGAGGCGGTTGATTTTTATGATGAGGAAGGCTTGAAGGAAGTTGTTGTAAAGCCGATTTATGGTGCTGGATCTGTTGGTGTAAGGGTATGCATCAATAAAGAGGAAATGATTCGGGCACTTGAGGAAGTGCTGGACGATGTAAACATTTTTGGATATAGTGATGTTGATTTTGTGGTCCAGGAACGTATTGACGGTGAGGAATATATTGTAAATACCGTTTCCTGCGCAGGAACTCACAGAGTAACCACAATCTGGAAATATGCAAAAATCAAAACTCCTGAAGGTGGACACATTTATGATTACCAAACGGCAGTTAATGAATTGGGTCTTGGTGAGGCAGACCTTGTTGAATATGCCTATAAAGTGTGCGATGCAATGGGTATTCAGTATGGTCCTGTTCACGGGGAATTCATGCTTGATGAGAGGGGTCCGGTTTTGATTGAAGTCAATTGCCGCCCAATGGGTGGAGGGATGGATGCGGAATATTTAGACAGACTTTCCGGCCAGCATGAAACCGACAGCGCACTTGACTCATATCTAAATCCTGATAAATTTAACTTTGAACTTCGAAAAGGATATCACTTATATGAACATTCCCATATCAAATATTTCATCATTCCAAATGATATTCTAGCCCAATCCAATCCAATGATTCATATTAGTGACAAATTGAAAACACATTACAAGTCTGTTCTTGATGAAATTAATCAGAATCAGCCTTTTTTGAAAACACAGGATTTTGAATCCACAGGAGGAACTGTCTTTTTAATTCATCCCGATGCTTATGAAGTTAGAAAAGACCTTGATTTCTTAAGGAGCATAGAGAAGAATGCATTCCAATTGGTCTTAAGTGACGGTTCACAAAAAAGAACGGATTTGGATGAGGCCGAATCCTTTGAGGATGTCAGATATTTATTGAACATGATTCATGCATATGGGACAACATTATTCGTTACAGATCAAATTTTTGACTATAACAACATATTTCAAGTCAATCCTGATGAGATTGAAGGGATTAATGCGGAATTTGATTGCGTCATCGTCAATTTGAATGAAAGCATTGTCAACAGAAAGGACGATTATATAGTTTCATTATTTTTGAAGATTATCAGTAAAGTCAAGGTCGGCGGGTTGATTTTCATCCCTCATTCAACTTATCAATACACAGCTAATGGAAGATTGGGTGCTGAAGTATTGGTCCGCGCTTTGGATTTAAAATTACAATTGCCTTTGCATGATTTAAAAGGTTTTGTAATCGCATCAAAACAATGAAAGAGGATTATCAATGAGAAATATTATACTTGTAGAACCGGGGTCAACAGATTCGAAGGAAAAAGTCAGATGTTTTTTCATCTCATCCTTCTTATTTTTTTGAACCGATTATTTTATAAACATGTTTCATTATATTAATACTTACGAATTTTTAATGGTGTTTAATGATATGGAATTCTGTCCTGATTGCGGTGCAATGCTAATGCCAAAGAAAGGCATAATCAGATGTAGATGCGGCTTTGAAAAATCACTTTCAAATGAGGATATTAAGAAGCAATACTATATGGATGGTGAAAAAAATCCCGAAGCGAAGGTGATTGTAACCGACAGTAACAATGTAGCTCTGCCTACAACCACAATAACCTGCTACAAGTGCGGTGGAACAAAAGGATACTGGTGGACCGTACAGACCCGATCGGCAGATGAAGCCCCAACCAATTTTATACGTTGTGCAAAATGTGGAAACACATGGAGAAGTTCAAATTAACTGTAAACTTCCCCATTAATTTAAAAAAAGAAATTATTTTTTAGAAGCTATAATAATGTTTTCCATTCCATAAGGAGGAAGCTCAATTTTAAGGTTCAACAGTTTTATCAATGCTTCTACACCTCTCCTTTCATTGGTGAAAAGTTTGTATGTGGATTTTGGAATTAGTATTAATCCTCCGGCTTTTATTTTATCAAAGCTGTCCAACAGGATGTTGACTAAATCTCCAGTACTGTTTTTGATCATACTTTCATTTAGATTGACAATTATGTAATCAAATTCACTTCTGATGTTTCCAAGTTTGTCTGGGGAGATCTGTAAAACATCAATGTCTGGTATGGTTTCATCGGTAATGAACAGTCCAGTTCCGTACACGTCACCTATGTCTATTAATCTTTTGACTTTATCCAGGTCAATATTTTCATCTTCAGTTTCTATTGGTTTTTCTTCACTTAAAACTAATGAAAACGCATGTTTTTCAACGTTTCTAAGGTAATTAATATCATCCTGGATTACACCATAGTCCTTATGAGCCAAATATACAATACCGCAACTGCTGTCTAAATCTTCAGTTTTAAAGTATGTTTTCTTATCTGTTTCATCAAAATCATCCATTGAAGTTTGCACATGGCTTTCTAATTTGATACTGATGTTTTCCATTGGTGAGGAAATCGCCACCATGTCTTTAGGCACAATAAAGAATTTCAATGCTCCATGACCGTGTAGGCGGTATCTGTTTTTTAATTTTTCTTTGAAGCGGTCAGGTTTTAAATAGGCATCCAATATGCTGTCTGTTTCGTGCTGGCCTGAAATTTGGTCAAGGAATTTAGCAGGCATATGCCCTCCGCATGGACGGCAATTGACCTCTATTAAAACGGGACCTTTTTCATCAATCATATATTCACCATGAACCGGACCGTATTCTATTCCAAGCGCATCCGCCACATTATATGCATATTCCACCATTTCCGCTTCACCAAGGTTTAATTCATTCACGGTTTCACAGGTATCATATACAATAGCTCCGTCTGTTGTTCGTATTTTGTTATATTTCCAAACCAAAGTCACGCGGTGATGCCCTTCGCATGTTACGGTATTTACGATATATTCATCACCAAGAATGCGTTCCTGAACTAGAACTTCATTTAATTCATCACCATATCTGTTGGTTTTTGACAATAGTTCGTTCAGATACATTATCATTTCTTCCTTGTCTGTACAGATCCTTACGCTGGCTCCTCCACAACTGTATGTAGGTTTCAGCACCACTTGGTCTAAATCTTCGCCGTCATAGAATTCTATCGCTTCTTCGATTGTTTTTATGACTTTTCCTCTTATTGAACGAAGGCCTTTTTCAGCTAGTCTGTTTTGCATTTCATCTTTTAGGGTCATTGAATCAAGATTTTCAATATCATTGCATTTCAAATTCAAGTCATATGCCAATTTGCTTGCCAGAATAACCCCCTTTTCATTTCCGGGCAAAACCAAAATAGGGTCCCATTCCTTCACCATTTCAAGAGTCTCTTCATAAGTGTCCTTTTCAGTAATCAAGTCGAAATCATATTCAACCTCTGAATGTTCATTCCGGAGTGTTTCTTCATAATCTTTTCCAATATCTGAGTCCGCATACTTGGTGTCAAGCATTACCGGATTGTAACCTCTATTAATTATATCTGCAATAAAATTAGTTCCTGTTGATTTACATTCAACAATAATGATGTTTTTCTTATTTTGCATGTTCATAGAAAATAGTTTATATGAGGTGATATTTATATTTTGGAAGATAATTTATATGATTTGTAATAAAAAATATTAAGTGATGAAGGCACTCGAAAGAACACTAAAATCAGTAAGTGAAAATCCAAAATATATTTTCCGTTTAACGGTTCAAGGAGTATTTGTGGGCATATTTGCAGGACTGATGGTCTGCTTATACCGTTTTTTACTTGCAGGTTCGGAAAGCATTTTAAGAGACTATTTAACTATCATACATGGGAATGTATTTTACATAATATTATTTTTCATTGCACTTGCTGTCATGGGTCTTTTAATCGATTTTTTAACTAAATGGGAAGTTGACTCTGCTGGAAGCGGCATTCCGCAGGTTTATGCTGAGGTAAAGGGCCATATGGAGGCAAACTGGATTAAAGTGTTATTTTCAAAAATAGTTGCCGGTGTTTTAACTGCTTTGGGCGGACTGTCACTGGGTCCTGAAGGTCCCTCAGTTCAGATTGGAGGTATGGCCGGAAAGGGAATCGCCAAACTATTCAAGGGATCAAAAACCGATGAGTTAAGGTTGATTCTTGTAGGTTCTGCAGTAGGTATTACAGCTGCGTTCAATGCGCCATTGGCGGGAGTTATTTTTGTCTTTGAAGAAATCAACCATGGATTCGACAAGACACTTGTTTTCATAGCATTGGTTTCTGCAATAGTGTCTGATTTTATCTCAAAAATAATCTTCGGCCAGTCCACAATATTAAGTTTTCCCGTGCTAAATATTCCCCTTGCTTCTTATTGGATTCTAATCGTATTGGGGATTTTCATAGGCCTTTTGGGTTATGTCTACAATATTGGAATGATCAGGTCCAATGATTTTATGAACAGTCTTAAAATCCCGTCCTGGCTCAAATTCGTATTGGTCTTTATGGTTTCAGGTGTTGTTGCATTGCTGATTCCTGAAATCAGTGATGGAGGACACTTTATGATGGATATGCTGGATGTGGCAATTCCATCACTTGGGATATTATTGTTATTGTTAGTTTTAAAATACCTGTTTTCAATGTTTTCATTCTCATCAGGAGCGCCTGGAGGAATATTTTTACCGATTCTGGTATTGGGTGCTTATATTGGTGCGGTATTCGGTTCTGTGGTT
Organism: Methanobrevibacter sp.; assembly: GCF_017406825.1. Classification (GTDB taxonomy): domain Archaea; phylum Methanobacteriota; class Methanobacteria; order Methanobacteriales; family Methanobacteriaceae; genus Methanocatella. Next base: position 4,065 of record NZ_JAFQXT010000047.1, on the reverse strand, counting down.
GTTCCGGTATTCGGATGGGAGCATGATCTGATTTATCGGTTCATAATTATTTCAATGGCCGGATTTTTCGCAGCGACAGTTAGGTCTCCAATTACAGGCATTGTTCTTTTAGCGGAGATGTCCGGGTCAACCGAGTCTCTTGTGGCGATGGTCATTGTATCATTAATCGCTTATGTTGTTCCAACTTTACTTGGCAATGAGCCGGTTTATGAGTCATTATATGACAGATTATTATTAACTAAAAACAGGGAGTATGTTAAAAAGCCTTCAAAACATGTATTGTCAGAATATCTGGTTCCTTTAGATTGCAATTATATTAATTTTAAAATCAAGGATATTCCTTTCCCGAAAAATGCTATAGTGGTATCTGTAATCAGAAACGGCAAATACATAATTCCAACAGAGGACTTTAAGATAAACTATTCTGATCAGATTCAGGTTTTAACCGATAGAAATGATTATCCGTTTGTACGTGAAGAAATTGAAGAGTTGTTTGGTGGTTAAATGAGTTTAATATTTAAAAGAAGAAGTGTACGTAAATATTCGGATGAAAAGGTTCCCGATGAGATAATTGAAAACCTGCTTAAAGCGGGAATGCAGGCACCTTCCGCTTGCAACCAGCAGGCATGGGAATTCATTGTCGTTTCCGATAAGGAGGATAAGGAAGCTATTTCAGAAATGCATCAGTTTGCCAAACCTGCTGCCAATGCATCTCATTTGATTGTCACATTAGGAAATCTGAATAAGGCCAAAGCCCTTAGAATGATTGAACAGGACTTGGGGGCATGCAATGAAAATATACTTCTTCAGGCGACCCATGAAGGATTGGGTGCTGTTTGGCTGGGTTTTCATCCGGTTGAGGATCGAACATTAAAGTTAAAGGAGTATTTAAATATTCCTGATTATTGCATTCCATTCTCTGTGATTTGTATTGGATATCCTGCCCATGAAGGAGAAGTAAAACTTAGATATGACCCGTCTAAAGTTCACTTTGACAGGTTTTAGAAATATAAAATTTTTTTAAGGCTGATGTAAGAATTATATATTCAATATGACAAAGTAAATATTGAAGAGGACTTGACATGGCTAGAATTTATTTGAATGATTTTGAACATTTAAACACAACTACTGAAAGCATTTATGAATTGCGCGAATTTAATGTTCTTATTATATTGACCAACGGTACAAATCTAACCAATTGGGCTGATGTTAAAAACCGTGAGGACATTCAATTCATTAGTGAAGATTTGTTCGGCGAAACAAATCTGGCCGGAAGATATAAGGACATGGTTAATCTTAAGGCCATAGTTACATTTGGCGTTGGAAATGTCGCATCAACACGGGACATGTTTTCAGGTTGTGAATCATTGGTGGAAATCTCTTCATTGGATAATTGGGACCTTTCTCGGGTAAATGATGTCAGCAACATGTTTAAAGGATGTTCAAGTTTGGAGGATATCTCTCCTCTGGCCAATTGGGACATGTCAAGCGTTATCAATATGTCCTGCATGTTTATGGGCTGCAGTTCCATAGAGGACATTTCTCCGCTTGCCGCCTGGGATGTAGGCAAGGTGGACGATATGCATTATCTTTTTTCTGATTGCAGGCAAATCAGGGATATCTCACCTTTGAAAAATTGGGATGTCAGCAATGTGAAGGATATGGGATGTCTTTTTGAATTCTGTACATCTCTTGAAAACATTTCCGCTTTAAAAAATTGGAATATGAACAATGTTTTCAATTTAACAGCATTGTTCAGAGGTTGCATAAGTCTTAATGATATTTCAGCCGTATCCAATTGGGATTTAAGCGCCATGACACGTAATAAAAGTCTTCTGTCAGTATTTTCTTATTGTACTTCTCTTAAAAATATTTCCCCTTTGAAATCATGGGACCTGTCCAATATAAATAGGATTTCAGGACTTTTTGAAGGATGTAGTTCTATAAAAAACATTTCAGCTCTGAAGGATTGGGATGTTTCCAATGTAACCTCTTTCGAATTCCTGTTTAAGAACTGTTCTTCACTGACAAACATTTCAGCATTGAAGGATTGGGATATTTCTAAAGTCAATTCCCTAAAAAGCATGCTGAACGGATGTGAACTTCTTGAAAATGTTTCAGTTTTTGAATCATGGGATGTCAGCAATATCAAATCAACTGAAGGGATGTTTAAGAATTGCAGTTCACTTGCTGATGTTTCCGCCTTGAAATCATGGGATGTGGGAAATATCAAATCAATGGAGGGAATGTTTAGAAACTGCAGTTCACTGGTCGATGTTTCAGGTTTGGATGATTGGAAAGTCTCTGATGGGGCAAACATAAATCTTCTTTTTGATGACTGTGAATTGATAGAAGAATATCCTCTATGGTATAAGATTGATGTATTGAAGGATAAGGATTCAGATCCCGAAATTCGAAGAAAAATAATTCAAAATCTCGACAAATCCTTTTTCAGGAAATTCAATTTAAATGATTTCGACGACATTACTCAATTATTCATTGTTCAAAATTCTAGCAATCAGTCATTCCTGGCATACATTGTTGACAGATCACAAATAAAGCCGGTTCAGGAAATTACGTTAGATAAGATCACCGATGAACAGGTGTTGGCGGATATTGCAATACATGACCATAACTATGATATTTTATCATCTGAGAACCCTTCAACTGGTTTAAATTATAAATTCTATTTCTATAACCGTGAAAATGCTCTGTTAAAAGTTAAAAATAGAGAGTTGCTTGTTAAAATAGCTAAAGAAAGTCAGTATAAACTTGATAATATGGATTATATGTTGGATTATGTTGATACTGAAGAGGAATGGATTGACATTGTTTTAAACTCCATTTCTAAGGATGTTCGTTTATTCGCTTTTGATATTCTGGAATCCGACGATGCATTTCAAAGAATCATCGATGAGTCAGGCGATGAAGATATTTTAGCCAAGGCTCAGGAAAAAATCAATGTCGAAGAAATTGTTAGTCAAACTTAAATAATAATAACAATATAATTCTACATAATAACTTAAGATATTAAGTTAAATTTTTTAGAGGTTAAAACTATGGTAAGTGTAAACGTAGAAGCTAAAAAAACCGTAGATGTAATGATTGAAAAAGCAGATGAATTAAACATCGCTGTTGCAACTTTAGATAATGGCGCTACTGTTATTGACTGTGGTGTTAATGTAGATGGAAGTTTTAAAGCAGGAGAACTTTATACTAAAGTTTGTCTTGGCGGACTCGCAGATGTTGGAATTTCAATTCCAGGAGATTTGTCTGAAAAATTCGCACTTCCTTCAGTAAAAATCAAAACTGACTCACCTTCAATTTCAACCTTAGGTTCACAAAAAGCAGGCTGGTCCGTATCCGTGGGAGATTTCTTTGCATTAGGTTCAGGACCTGCAAGGGCAATCGCATTAAAACCAGCTGAAACCTACGAAGAAATCGGCTACGAAGACAAAGACGCTGACTTGGCCATCTTAACTTTGGAAGCTGACGTATTGCCTGGTGAAGAAGTTGCCCAATACATTGCTGATGAATGTGACGTTGATGTTAAAGATGTTTACTTGCTTGTAGCTCCTACATCTTCCCTTGTTGGATCCATCCAAATTTCAGGAAGAGTTGTTGAAAACGGAACTTACAAAATGTTGGAATTTATTAAATTCGATGTAACCAAAGTAAAACACGCCGCAGGTATTGCACCAATCGCACCGGTTGACCCGGACGGACTCAAAGCAATGGGCAAAACCAATGATGCTGTTTTATTCGGTGGAAGAACTTACTACTATGTAGAATCCGAAGAAGGCGATGACATTGCTAACGTAGCAGCACAATTACCATCTTCAGCAGCTGACGGATATGGCAAACCATTCTTTGATGTATTTAAAGAAGCAGGATTTGATTTCTACCAAATTGATAAAGGAATGTTTGCTCCTGCAGAAGTAGTAATCAATGATTTAACCACAGGTAAAATTTATAAGGAAGGATTTGTCAACGCTGACTTGCTTAAAAAATCCTTTGGTGTAGATGAATAGATTCACATCTATTCACTTTTTTTCTCTTTTTTTT
>NZ_JAFQXT010000046.1 GCF_017406825.1 Methanobrevibacter sp. | reverse complement strand
GGATCACCTGAAGATTATGGTGAGTTTGCATTCGGAATAGCTGTCGGCGACATTTATGACCGTTCAGAAATCATCAAAAAACTAGTTTTCATGCAATATGAACGTAACGATATAGAATTTGACCGTGGACACTTTAGGGTTCGCGGTGATGTCATTGAAATTAATCCAGTTCATGGAACACCACCTATAAGAATTGAACTTTTTGGCGATGAAATCGATGCAATAAGTATTATTGACAAAGTCACAGGTAAAAAGAAAGAAAGCCTTCCAAGATACATGATTTTCCCTGCAAAGCACTTCGTTGTCGGTCAGGACAAGATGGACAAAGCTATAGCCAACATTTCTTCTGAATTGGATGAAAGGCTTGAAGAGTTGAAACTGACAGGAAAACTTCTCGAAGCACAAAGACTGGAGCAGAGAACTCGTTTTGATATAGAAATGCTTCAGGAAATGGGATATTGTCCAGGGGTAGAAAACTATTCAATGCACTTGTCAGGGCGTAATTGGGGAGATAAACCATATTCACTTTTAAAATACTTCCCTGATGATTTTTTAACAATCATTGACGAATCCCACGTTACAGTTCCGCAAATTAGAGGAATGTATAATGGGGACAGAGCACGTAAGGAAACCTTGGTTGAATACGGTTTCAGATTGCCGTCAGCAAAGGAAAACCGTCCTTTAAGATTTGATGAGTTCGAATCATCAGTAAATCAGGTCATTTATGTATCGGCAACACCTGCACAGTATGAGCTTTCAAAATCAAGAAACGTTGTGGAGCAGATTATCCGGCCGACAGGACTGGTTGATCCTGAAGTATTAATCAGGCCAGTAACAGGTCAGGTTGAAGATTTGCTTGAGGAAGTAAGAAAAACATCCGAAAAGGACGAAAGGGTATTGGTAACCACACTGACTAAGCGTATGGCTGAAGACCTGACTGATTATTATGCAAGGATAGGCATCAAGGTAAGATATATGCACTCTGAGATTGACACATTGGAGAGAATAGATATAGTCAATGATTTGAGACGTGGTAAGTTTGACGTTCTTGTTGGTGTCAATCTTTTAAGGGAAGGATTGGATTTGCCTGAAGTGTCTCTGGTAGCTATTCTTGATGCTGATAAGGAAGGATTTTTGAGAAATGAAACATCTCTTATACAGACAATCGGAAGGGCAGCAAGAAACGTTAACGGCCGTGTGATAATGTATGTGGATGACATGACAGATTCCGTTAAAAACGCATATGAAACCACACTCAAAAGACGCAAGCTTCAAATGAAATACAATGAGGTTCATGGAATTACTCCAAAATCAACCCAAAGAACATTGAAGGAAAAATTAGCTGAAGAGGATGAAAAATACAAAGGTATTGGAACAGACATCACTAAAATGCCTAAAGATGAACTTCAATTGCTTATCAAAGATTTGGAACGGGATATGAAAGATGCAGCTGCAAGACTTGACTTTGAGAGAGCTGCTGACTTGAGAAATAAATTGTATGCCTTAAAAGGATTTGATAAATAGCTTTTTTTAGGGTGTGTTTTTTCACTGTGTCGCACTTCAAATATTTTTAAAAATTATTTTTCACATAATTGGTATTATTCAATTTGGAGGTGTGTTAGTGTTTGACTATACCTTGGAAGAAGTATTGGAATTGTTGAATAATATTGATGAATCTCAAATTAAAGAGTCAAGACATTTCATTGAATCCAATATTGATAGATTTGCAGATATTGGATTGATTTATAACTTATTATTAAACAAAAAACCTGTTCAAATTGGTAAAACAAAAACCGGAACATATAAGGTTGTATATGAGCATCCAAAACAAAAATCTAAAGATATATATATATATTTGATAATTATGATAATTAATAGTCAAGAAATAACCTTGAAAACAATCTATCCGGCTAATAGCAGTAGGAGGCTTCGTGAGCATGAACCAAATTAAGACATTTAACTTAAAATATTCATATGATTTTGAAGTAGATAGTATTCATATTAAAATAACTGATGATTATATTTATAAAGAATAATTAGAGCTTGAAGAAGGCATTATTTTAGATTTTAGTGATGAAGGTATTCCTGTTGCATTAGAAATTTTAGATATTAGTGAGTTATTTTCTATTAGGAAGGATTGTTTTAAAAATATTGAGAATATTAATATTTCAATTGCTATTACTAACTCAAGCATTTCTTTAAACCTTTTGATTGAAGTTTTAAACAATGACGAGAAAATAAACCAACCATTCAGCACTATTGCTAAAAATATTATTAATGTTCCTGAAATGGAAGTAATATGTTCTTGTTAATTAATTTTTCACTGTTCTAATGAGTTGGGAATGAAATCTAAATTAATTTTGAAGATTCATTTTAATCATTAATATATTCGTTAGTTCTATTACTTTTCAAATGCTCTTTGAAATACTTTATAAATGATTTTGTTCTAATATTATATAACTAAATTAAGGAGATTACTATGGAGTCTAAAAAGCAAATAGTCATCAAGGGTGCACGTGAGCACAATCTGCAGGATATTGATGTAAGCGTTCCCCGTGATGAATTCATTGTAATTACAGGTATTAGTGGGTCTGGTAAGTCTTCACTAGCTTTTGATACAATATATGCTGAAGGACAGCGTAGATATGTTGAATCACTCTCAGCTTATGCAAGACAATTCTTAGGTCAAATGAAAAAACCGGAAATGGAATCAATCGAAGGGCTGTCTCCTGCTATTTCAATTGACCAGAAAACAACAAGAGAAAACCCAAGATCAACTGTAGGTACAATTACAGAAATTTATGATTATTTAAGATTATTGTATGCAAGAATAGGCATTCCGCACTGTCCTAATTGTGGTCGTGAAATCTCACAGCAGACCATAGGTCAGATTGGAGATGCAATCATCGATGAAGGCGAAGGTCTTAAAATCCAAATTTTATCTCCTGTCGTTCGTGACAAGAAAGGACAGCACAAGGATGTTTTGGATGATTTAAGAAACAAAGGTTTTGTTCGTGTCCGTGTCGATGGTGAAATTAGGGATTTGGAAGAAGACATTGACCTTGCAAAAACATACCGTCACAGCATTGACGTTGTAGTTGACAGGCTTAAGACTAGAAAGGACGTTGACTTTAAAAGAAGGTTGGTTGATTCTCTAGAAACCGCAGCCGAATTTGCAGGCGGTCTGATAACCGTTTTATTTGACAGCGGCGAGGAGGAATATGAGAAAAAATACTCCGAACATTTTGCCTGTGTGGACTGTGGAATAAACTTTGAAGAGCTGACTCCAAGGATGTTTTCATTCAACGCTCCTCAAGGGGCATGTCCTGAATGTAACGGTATAGGTTCCAAAATGGAAATAGACCCTGATTTGATTGTTCCAGACAATACTCTGACATTAAATGAGGGAGCCATTGCGCCATGGTCAAAATCTTCAAAAAGAGAAAACTATTACTATCAGATGCTTGAAGCGGTGTCAAAACACTTTGGATTCAGCATGGATGTTCCATTTAATGAACTTGACAAGGAATATCAAAATACAATCCTTTATGGTTGCAACGATAAAATTCCGTTTACTTTTAAAAGAAGAAATAAATCCTATATGGTAAACCGTAAATTCGAAGGCGTGATTCCAAGAATGGAGAGATTATACATCGAGACAAAATCAAATTACTCCAGAAAATACCTTTCAAAATTCATGAGCGACAGAAAGTGTCACGTCTGTGGAGGAAAACGTTTAAGGCCTGAAGTTTTAGCCGTTACCGTTGGTGGAAAATCAATCATTGACGTTTGTGATTTGGCTATTAAGGATTCATATCAATTTTTCCAGGATTTGGAACTCACAGAACGTGAAAATTTCATTGCTAGAGAAGTCCTAAAGGAAATTAAGGAACGTTTGAGCTTTTTGGTTGAAGTGGGCTTGGATTACTTGTCAATGTCAAGATCATCAGGTACTCTTTCCGGTGGAGAAGCGCAAAGAATCAGATTGGCTACCCAAATCGGTTCAGGTCTTGTAGGAGTACTTTATATCCTGGACGAGCCAAGTATAGGTCTTCACCAGAGGGACAATATAAAACTCATTGAAGCATTAAAAAGACTTAAGGATTTGGGAAATACGTTGGTTGTTGTTGAGCACGATGAAGAAACAATCCTGTCTGCCGACTATGTTGTAGACATCGGCCCTGGTGCAGGAGAGCATGGAGGAAAGGTTGTAGCTCAGGGAACTCCTAGAGACATCATGACAAATCCTGATTCAATTACTGGCCAATACATCTCAAGAACTAAAAAAATAGACATTCCACAAAAAAGAAGAGATGGCAATGGTCTGTTTATAAATATAAAAGGAGCGGCTCAAAATAACCTTAAACACATTGATGTTGATATTCCGTTGGGCAAGTTCACATGTGTCACCGGTGTGAGCGGATCCGGTAAAAGCAGTCTGATTAATGAAATCTTATACAAGGGAACCAAAGGAAAACTTGCCAAAAAATTCACTTTCGCCGGAAAATACGATGAAATTGAAGGATTGGAAAATATTGACAAGGTAATTGCAATAGATCAAAAACCTATTGGAAGAACTCCAAGGTCCAATCCTGCAACATACACTGGAGTTTTCACTGACATTCGTGATCTGTTTGCAAACACTCCAGAGTCAAAAGCAAGAGGATACAAACCTGGAAGATTCTCATTCAACGTGAAAGGCGGAAGATGCGAAGCCTGCTCCGGTGATGGTATTGTACAAATTGAAATGCACTTTTTGGCTGACGTGTTTGTTCCATGTGAAGTTTGCGGCGGTAAAAGATACAATGAAGAGACCTTGGATATTAGATACAAAGGTAAAAATATCTATGAGGTCCTGGAAATGACAGTTGAAGAGGCACTGGAGTTCTTTGAACACATTCCAAAAATCACCAAAAAGCTTCAGACATTATATGATGTCGGTTTGGGTTATATGAAAATAGGTCAGCCTGCAACAACACTGTCAGGTGGTGAAGCCCAAAGAATCAAACTAGCTAAAGAGCTTTCAAGAACCAGCACAGGCAAAACATTGTATATACTGGATGAACCAACCACAGGTCTTCACTTTGCAGATATCAAAAGATTACTTGAAGTTCTTGCCAGATTGACTGATGCAGGCAATTCTGTTGTTGTAATTGAACATAATTTGGATGTTATCAAAACCGCTGACCACATTATCGATTTGGGTCCTGAAGGTGGAGATGGCGGTGGTGAGGTAATAGCTACCGGAACACCAGAAGAAGTTGCTGAATCCGGAACATATACAGGTCAATTCCTTGAAAAGATGCTTGATGAAAACATCACCCCATATGCAAAAGAATTAGTAGAAGATATCGGAAAGTAGATTATCTTCTATTTTATTAATTTTAACAATTTTTTTTAATAATTTTATTTGATGTTACTAATTTTTCATTTGTTTTTTCTCATTTTTATTCAATAGTTTAGCTATTTTTTAAAAAAATTATATTATAAAAACTCATTTTTTTAAAACATTTTCAATAAATTTATATATTTCACTGAATAAAATTTTAATCAACTAATAATAGATATCTTTAAATAGTTGTTTAAAGCCTATTAGTAGTACACTTATTATTCGGGTGATAATAATGAGAGAGTTATATGAAAAAATGATTAACGAATCAATGGCTGCTCAAAAAGCAGACGTTGCAGTTATATCAGAAAATAGGTACAATGATTTTAAAATAACTGATGCAAAGCCATATGCTGATGCTGTTGCAGGTATGAAAGCATTGGACAATCAAGCGGAATCTGTAATCAACCTGCACAAGGATTCTGTTAAAAACCACTTTGAAATTTTATCTTCCATTACAGACACACTAAAATGTGAAGATGATCCTTTCATTGAACATTTCCAAACTCCTCCTGTTTTTGAAATATTATGCGAAGAGGATGGAGAATTTGCAGACAGTGTAGACAAATTCATTCAGGCTATCGCAGATAACGAAGCAATCGTTGCAAAAGAATCCATCAGAAGATATGGTGGATTTTACGGACCGACATGTGTTGTGGACTTTGCCTTAATGCCTGGAAGCACAAGTAATGTTGTAAATCAGATACTTCAAAAGACAGACATTCCTGTTGCTCACAAACAAGCAATTCTATCTGCAAAATCATGGGGTATGAACACTTCATACGGTATTGGAGATGCATTTGCAAATGCTATCGAAGCCGGTGCAACCGCAGCTGAAGCAACAGAAAAGGAAATTGCAACTTTACAAATGGTTTACAAAACACCTATTGAAGCGCAAGGCACTTTAATGGATGATGCAGACCACTCATCATTTGATGTAAGAGATTACATGAACAAATACAAAAAGGCAATGACTTCAACAGTTAAGGCTGCAATGGATGATGGAGTACACTATGGAAACATTGTAACAGTGCCTGCTTACTGTGTTGGAGATATCGGCCACCACATTGGCCAATCCACATACAACATGTGCAAGGATGACGTAACACTTGCAATCGTTCAGGCAACTGCTGAAGTAATCGGTTCAACTTTGACAGCTAATTTGGATAATTATAAATCCGAATTTGATGTATTGAAACTTGCTACAGGTTCATCAGCATGTGCAACCGAATTTATTTTGGAATTGGATGGATTCAACGCACCGATGGTTGTAGACTTGTTCTCCAAAAGATTCCACAACTTTGTACAGCAATATCCAACTAGAGGAGCAGCTGCAGAATTGCACAACTGTGACTTTATGGACATGATTTACAGAGGATTCAATGCAATCAGCGGAGCACGTAAATTCAGAGCAGGCACCGGTGGAGAATTGGCGCCAAAAATCAACGGCATGACAGTTGATTTAAGTCCAATTTTAGCTAATGAAACTGTAATGAATCCACAAAGATACACTTATCCTGCATGCGCTATAACAGTAAGGTTCTCATCACTCATGAGACTTGCAGACTATCCATGTCTTTTAACTTCAGAACCTATTACAGCAACCATGATGACAAACATCATTGCACTTAACAAAGAGGCTCCAGGATCTCCTGTAAGAGGATGTAAAAACTGTGCTGCGGCATCTTTAGTTGACAACAAACACGAATACTGTCAATGGAGAGAATCTGTATAGGTGAGCATATGACTTGTAATATTAGAAAAAAATTCTTTGCAGAACTATTAGGAACATTTTTCTTGGTATTTTTCGGTACAGGCGCAGCAGTTGTAACATTATTGATTGGTGATGCGGCCGGAGTTACCGGAATTGGGCCTTTGGGCGGTCTTGGTGACTGGATTGCCATTGCATTGGCATTCGGTCTGACTGTAATGATATGTATTTATGTGTTTGGAAAAATATCAGGTGCACATTTAAATCCTGCTGTAACTATTGGGCTGCTTGTGACAAAAAACATCGCTTTGGTTGACAGTATTTATTATATTGTTGCACAGGCAATTGGTGCATGTTTAGGAAGTTTATGCTTGTTCCTATGCCTGGGTGCTCCTGCAGTAACAATCGGGGGTCTCGGTGCAACAGCTCCTGGACTTGGTGTAAGTTACCTTCAAGCAATGTTTGCCGAATTTTTAGGAACATTCTTCCTTATGATGGTTGTAATGGGTGTAGCAGTTGACAAAAAGGCAGAACCTGGTTTTGCAGGTATTTCAATTGGTATGACTGTTGCTGCGGTAATCGTAGTGCTGGGTGCATTTACAGGTGCTTCAATCAACCCTGCACGTACATTCGGACCATACTTGATGGACATGATTTTAGGAGGTCAAAACCTCTGGGGATTATTCCCAATATACTTGGTAGGGCCTATTCTTGGTGCAATTTGTGCAGCATTCGCATATGCATACTTGGCTAAAGACAGTGGAGTCTGTGAACTTCCACAACCTTTCAACGATGAATAATTCTTTTTGAATTATTCTACTTTTCTTTTTTTGAATTATATTTTTTAAATTAACATCAATCTTATAATGTTACTTATTTTTTTCATATTGTACTAAATATTGCTTTAAACTCATATCAAAAGATTTATATTCTTTTAAATATAAATTAAAGAGTAATTAACTATTTTAAGGGGGGGGGAGAATGTATGGAATTTCATGAAGATGTAATTTTCAAAATCCAAGGTTATGAATATGGTCAAAAACTAATTGAAATTATTGATATTCCTGGAAAAATAGTGGAAATTCATCCAACTGAATATAGTGTCATTGACCCGAAAATGTACAAGCCGGACATGGTATTTGAGTTGGAAGACAAGGTGATAATACTTGAGTTTCAAAGTACTTATGTTGATATTACAGACAAAAGGAGATTCCGATTCTACAGTGCTTTAGTCGATAATGTTACTATTAAATCAAAAAAGCCTATTGAAGTGCATGTTTTAAGCACTATTGAAAATGATAACACAAAATGCTATATGATTAACCAGCAATCTAGATTTCCAATATATGTCCATTCTCTTAAAAGATATCAGGCACATGAGTTTTTAAATAGTATTAATATCAAAATACAAAACAAGAAGAAAATTTCTAAGAAGGACTTACTGTTAATAAGTTTGCTTTGTTTCATGAATTCGGATATTAAAACAGACCAACTGATACTCAATTCGGCAGTAACAATTACTAATATTCCTAATTTAAACATGGAAATTGGTCAGTTTGTAAAAGGAGTAATCTTATTGTTGTGTGATAAATTTGTTAAAGATGAATCATTGAATAAAACAATTTCAAATTTGGTAGGTGGAAACATGAAAATCGTTGAAGATTATGCTCAAAGAAAAGTTGATGAGGCAAAAGTAGAATTTCAAAAGGAATTGCAAGCTAAAGATGATGAATTGGTTGCTAAGGATGAAGAATTGGTTGCCAAGGATGAGGAGTTAGTTGCTAAGGATGAAGAATTGGTTGCTAAGGATGAGGAGTTAGTTGCTAAGGATGAGGAGTTAGTTGCTAAGGATGAAGAGTTGGTTGCCAAGGATTTTGAGCTAGTTGCAAAAGATGATGAGCTTAAAAAATCCAAGCAAAATTTCGTAATTAATTTGGATAAGGAAGGTTATTCAATTAAGGATATTGCAAGGCTTGCCAATGTCAGTTTGGAGTTTGTAAGCGAAACGTTATCCCAATGATTATTTTCATCAGGTTTTGTAAATTTGTTAGTTGGTAATTCGATTTTTTGAATTTTTCAGAGGAAATTTTTAATATTTTTCTTTTTGCGAAAATTTTTTCGAAAAATTTATAGATTACCTCTTTTTTCAAATTTTTATTTTCATTAAAAT
>NZ_JAFQXT010000045.1 GCF_017406825.1 Methanobrevibacter sp. | reverse complement strand
ATTCTTCCAGAACACATTACACGAATAACTCTAATATTCGGTGGGTATTGCATACGTGCAGTACCAGCTGTGTCTGCTCCTCCATAGGAACACCAGTTGCAACAAAACATTACAATTTTTACATCATCAGCCATAGAGTTTCTCCTCCTCTATAAATATTTTTCAGTTTTTAGAAAAACTTGTGTCTTTCAAAAACCCAATTTTAAATTTTTTAAAAAATTTTAAAATCTTCTTTCAAGGAATGCATGTTTAGGCATACCTTAAAACACAATTTTATGTACGTAATGAGCTAGCTCAGCATTACATTATGTACTGATTAATATATATTATAAATAATTAATATAAAGGTTACTTAGAAAATAAAGCCAAAAAGTTTATATACTATGAAACAGAGCTTGATAAAAAAAAGAAAATAAGGTAAAAAAAGGAAAAATAAAGGGAATTACATTCCCTCAACACTCATATCAATCATTCTTTGGGTTTGCTCCGCCAAATCATCAGGAAGGCCAGTAATATCCATGTTCAGGAATCCTCTAACAATCATGGATTCGGCATCTTCTTCAGCAATACCTCTTGAAGTTAAGTAATTAATCTCTTCTTCAGATATTTTACCCACTGCTGCTTCGTGAGACATTTCTAAGTTTGCAGAACTTGCTTCAAGCTCAGGAACAGCATAAATAAAACTGTCATCGGACAATACCAATCCATGACATTCAAGATGTCCTTTTACTTCAGGAACAGTTCCTGCTAAATGGCCTCTTGCATAGATTTGAGATTCATCCTGAGCCACTGCCCTAGAGATGACTTCACCTCTGGCGCCTTTGGCATTCAAGAAGACTCTTGATCCAACATCGATAATTGAATCTTTTTTACCTCCCTGAATACTTTGGAAAATAGCTCTGGAATTTTCACCATCACAATAGGCGGTTGGGAATGATTGAATGGTACTTACAGGACTGGTTAAGATATAATTGTTGATATATGTGGAATTATCCATTAATTTAACACCAGTTCTTGGACGCACTTCCACCTGCTCAGCCCAATTGTGAACCATCGTAAAGGTAATTTTGGAACCGGGTTTGAGATACATTTCAGATACACCAACGTGCATTGCAGAACCCACATCGTCACCGGTAGCGCAACCTGTAATCAAATGCAGTTCAGAATTCTCTTCGGCAATAATTACATTGTGAGCGGTTTGCATAATGTCCTCATCACTGATGAACATGCATGCCTGAACCGGCATCACTTCTTTTGTTCCAGGAAGAGACCTTACAAAATAACCGCTTAAGACACCATTTTCCTGTTCGTTTAAAGCGGTTTTTGCAGTATATTTATCTGCATCAGGTTTTACCACATTCCAAAGATAATCCTCCAGCCAACTGTACTTGTCCATTGCAACTGCCATATTCATGACTTCAATTGAATCTGACATTGAGTTATTTGTGAAAATATTACTCTGATCAACTTGTAAGAATGACCCTGACCTGTTCCTTTCCTCGGTATCTACGCCGACCTGTAGAAGATCCCTTTTGGTTTGCTTATCCAAGTCATTCAAATCATCTATCATGTCCAAAGCATTGACTGTTTCGTCGGTGAAATTTTCAATAGTAATATCAGCACCTAATGCTGCTTTCTTATCCTTTGCCCTTTCAGCATCACTATAAACATTGCGCACACTCAACACATCCATTAAAACCGTTTTTCCTAATATCTTCTAAAATTTCAGTAGGGTTTCCAGAACAAGAAATCACCCCGTCAATCAGCACGTGCGCCTTATCCGCACTGACAAAGTTTAAGATATAACCTAAGTGAGTAATCAAAAGACCACTTCTTTTTCTAGAACCTTGCGGTTTATCCTTATCCAATAATGTGCCGATTTCGGAAGCAAGTAACTCTACATTTTCAATATCCACACCGGAATCGGGTTCATCGAACATTGTGAAATCCGGCATTTGAGCCAATAGCTGTAAAATTTCGGAACGTTTTACTTCTCCCCCTGAAAAGCCATAATTAACATCTCTATCTAAAAATTCGTCACTGAACTTAAGTTGTTTAGCCAACTCCTGCATTCTAGGATTTAATTCTTCATCCATATCCTGGTGAGATTCGATTTTAAGCAAATCCCTTACGGAAACCCCTCTGATTGAAGGCGGGGATTGGAAACTTACACCAAGACCTAATTGGACTCTTTCAGCTGTAGTTAAGCCAGTGATATCTTGACCTTTAAATTTAATAGAACCTTGAACTACCTTATATTGCGGGAATCCTAAAATAGTTAAAAACAAAGTACTTTTTCCAGCACCGTTAGGTCCTAAAAGAACATGAGTCTCTCCTTCAGCAATTGAAAGATTAACATCTTTTAAAACTCTTTTTTCGGCTACCTCAACAGCCAAATTTTCTATTTCAAGCAACATATAATCACCTTTATGAATAAATATGAATTTGTTTTATACTATTATAACTTTAATCTATAAGATATAAATATTTAACATCGAATATCCTAATCAAAGTTATAACAAAAATAAAGTAAATAAAAAAAGAGTATAACTGAAATTATTCAGTTACAATAATAAATTCGCCAACTTTTTCAACTTTAGCAAAAGGAACTAACAATAAGTCACCATTCCTTTTAGCGCCTTTAACATGAATATTACGGTCACTTTCTATCCTGATGGCGATATCAACAATTTTACCAGTTTTTTCGTTAATAATCAATTCGTCCAATACCCCAAGGATACGTGCGTTGTTGGTAGCTACTTGATAGTTTTTAATTTCACTCCATAATTTTTCTTCTCTTTTAGGAAGTTGTTGTTTATTTTCCATTAAATCACCTGATAAAAATAATTTTACTTATATAATTATTTAATTTCATTATATTTAAATATAATATTTATGATATAACTTTTCTGCAATTTCACTGTCCGGAATTGTATTAATATTCAATGCCAATTCGACTTTTTTAATCACTAACTGATTTTCATCCTGAATAATATTTTCACTTCTTAGAATGTTCAGTCCAGAGGGAACGCATCCGTTAAACTCATAGGAATATTCCAAGCCCAAGCTTTCATATACCTCAACAGGAACAATGACCGAAAGGGCATCCTTATCTGATTTCAAATAATAATCGATGACATAATCAATAGTTTCAGTGGAAATGAAAGGCAAATCAGCATTGATGAAAAGCAATGTGTCCTTTTTAGATTTCCTTTCAAAATAATCGAGAATATAAGATAAATCTTTTAAATAATCATCACCCGAGGTGTCCAGGATTTTTAAATCCTCATTTAGAGATTCCAGATATTCTGTTGTTTTTCGGGTGTTTGGACTGACCGCTACAACGGTTTCATCAATGAATCTAGACCCTTTTAAGTTGTCAAGCACATATCTAATTAGGGGTTTATCATGTAATCTGAAAAGAGGTTTTTCTTCGGGAACCTTAAGCCTGGTTCCCATACCCCCCGCCATCAGAATTGCATAGATCATGACAAACCACAATTGTTTAAGCGAATTTGCCGCCGGCCATTTTCATACGGTCTTTAAGAATGCACCTTCCACCTTGTTTACCCCCAATAGGAACTTTAGGTGTTCCCATTGAGTTCATACAACGTGCCATGATTGCAGAACCTAAAGCAAGACCATCTTCAACAAAAACAACGTTTTCGAATTTATCTTGAACAGCCTCCAAAATAAGCTCAGGCTTACGTCCGGTTATGCCTGCCCTTCCTGTAATACCTAAGGCGGAACCCGGAACTATGACATTTTCCTCAAATGCAACATCCAATACCCTTTTTACAATATTTGTACTTACATAATCCAAAGTTGAAAGTAAAGTTGGAAGGCCATCGGCATCATAGAACTGTGCACCCAATTCCATTAACTCATCAAGCTTGTCACCATTGAAACCCACATCACAACCGATTAAAGTGGTGCCCGCCTTTTCAGCAGCTTCCGGATTGACCGGAACAGTACCGAATCTATCAACATCCATAGGGACCTTAGTGATGTTAACCAATTTATGGGCTTCCAATGCATTTGCCTCGGCTTTCTTGTGATCAGCCTTTTTCATGGCTTTATCTGAGTATAAATCCAAAGCCGCACCATTCTTCTTATCGATTTTACCTGAACCTCTGGCTAAAGAGTCGCTTACAACACCTGCAAGACCTAAAAAGTTACCTACAGTATTTGCATAAGGTTCATTATCATTTACAATACGGCCAGCTAAAGTAGAACCGAAATCCAGGGAAACACAAGGGTTTCTGTAATCCACATCAGTCCATTTGGCACCTAACTTGATTCCTGCAGTAACAAGTTCCCCTTCCATCTCGTTTGCAACAGTTTCCTTACCTTGAGGAGGAACTACACTTACGACAGCCCCATCAAACATGATATTTTCCAAAAGGGAATGTCTTTGCAATCTTTCCGGAAGTTGGGAAATGGTCATTGCCGGAGACATTTTCCTTGGAGGAATGTCCGCTTCAAGACAGCCGTCAGCAAGAGCAATGATCAATTGACCCGCTTCTTCAGCAGTCGCAAAACCTGCGGTTACACCAGTAGACCTTACAACAAAATCCAAGTCTTCATCCTTATCGACCTGGCATTTCTTAAGGGATTGCAGAACAGTGTCTCTGATTAATTCTGTTACAGATTCCTTGGAAAGTTCAATACCCCATACAGTTTTACCGAAAACCTCTTCATTAGGTTTAGGTGGGCGTATATCACGGGTCATTTTAACAGTCTTGTTCAATAAATAGGATTCACTTGTGTTCAAATTGGTAGCCATTACAATGGATTTTGTAGTGGTGTTACCCAATTCAACAGAAGCAGTTACATAAAAAGTGTCCGGCTTTTGAACAGCACCTGGACTTGCAGGACCCGCCCTTTGAGCTCTTAAACTTGCTAAATTACCAGTTTTAGAATGAGCGATGATAGGTTTAGGACCTCTATTAAAAATTTTACTTAAAAAAGACATTATCTAACCTCTCAAAATATAAAGTTAAATAATACTATCTTTTTATAATAATATAAATTTTATTAAAATATTTTAAAAAAAATCAGTTGAAAATTAGTTGATAAAAAAAATAAAAAATTAGATTAGATGAAATGAATCATCTAATCGGGACCCCTTATATCTATAATAAGTTGTTGATTGGGTGTTCTTCAATAGGTTCGGTACCGATATCTTTTGCTGCTTCAGCAATCATGATATCTGCCATACCACATGCTGGGAATGCGAGTCTTGCGTTTTCGATAGGTCCGAAAAGAACAAAGTCCCCACCAGCCATTTGTTGAACGATGTTTGAACCGATATCACAAACAGGCCATGCTTCTTTGTGTTCTTTTTTGTATGCTCTTAACCAGTCCCATGCGGAAGGTACGTTGTGAATACCAGATCCTACTGGGTATCCCCATTTAGCTTTTACTGCGTAAGAAGTTCTTACAGCAGGTCCTGCACCTTGACCTAATGGAGTTACAGCTACGTCCATCCATGGTTTGGTAATTCCACATTCGTCAGCCATTTCAAGAATACCTTGGTCGATTACAGCTCCACCAGTTTCCCAGATTTCGATTTTTCCTTCTACACCAGGAGTCATTGGGTTGAATCCTAAGAGAATGGATGCGTCGATGTCTGAGTTTTTAACTGCTTCGATTTCTGCAGGTTCTGCAGCCATACTTATAGAGTTGTAAACAGCCCTTTCAGCTAAACCTACTTCTTGAACATATTCTACACCTGCAATTTTTGCAGCAGCTGCAGTTGAGTCAATAAGGAAAGGTTTGTCACATACATCTCCTACAAATTCTAAGTATTTAACCATAGCATCTGCAGTAGCACCGAAAGTTTGTACAACACAAGGGTTTCCGGTTACATCAGACATTTCTTCCATTGTTTTAATTAATCCATCAGCAGCGTCTTTATCAAAGTCCCCTGCTTTTTCATCACTAATAATTTTGTGTCCGCCGTAAAAGATTGTTCCTGCTAAAACGGTAGGGTATTCACCAGGTTGACCACCCATTTTAACTCCAGCAATATCAACGACGAGTTGTTCTTTATCAAATCTAAACATAAGTATAAACCTCCTATAATAAGGTTGCTAACATTGAAGCTACACCGAATTTTATAGCTACAACTAAAATAATCAATCCAATTATAATACCATACAAAATACCAACATCTCTACCAGTTTGTTGGCCTAAACGTTGATAATATTCCCCAACAGTGAAGTCAACTTTTTCTTCTGCTTCATCTAATTTAGCAACAATTTGGTTGAAATCATCTGAGGAAACCATTACTTGAGGTACTGATTCTTCACTCATAATAACACCCCTTTAGAATCCCATTGCTTTTGCAATAAAAGGAATAATTACGATCAAAAGTAAAGCAATACATGCACCAAAAGCAAATCCTTTGAATCTGGTTGCAAGTAAACCTGCAAATAGTTTACCTTCTCTTGCAAGGAGTTTTGAACTGTATTCAGCATCTTCTGCTGCAGTTTTCATCCCATTTATATTTGGTTTATTTGAAATTTGTACCATAATTATACCTCCTTAGAACATCAAGAATAAAAATCCGATGATTAAAGTGAAAGCTAAACCGATCATTATACCTTGGACTTTACCGGCATAATTACCAGCCATATTTCTTTGGACAGCACCTACCATATCGATTTTAGTGTTTATATCCCTAATTCTTGCTTCGATAAGGCCAGTTTCAGCAGAAACAACTTTCATTGCTTCTCCTTCATCTTCTTCTCCGTCATCTTCGTCCACAGAAATAACCATAGCTTCTTCTTCAAAAGCACCTGGGTCTTTTTCTACGCATTCATTGATTTTTGATTGAATTGTTCCGATATCTTCTGTATCGATTAAGTCAACAATCTCTAATTGTTGTTGGAATCTTTCAATACCATCGAGAGGAACATTCTCTACGAAAGGAATAGCACCAGTAGCACCGATAATTTTCTTTTTATCTGGGTCAGCACCATTATCATATAATGCTTGGATACTTTGACCAGTAATGTGGCCTTGTACTTCAGCACCAGCTAATATCAAGAAACGAATATTAGGGTTTGAAATAATGTTTGCTACAACTTTTTCTATTCCTAAGTTTTCTGTTTTACATGGACCTGCAATAGCTGCTCCAGATAATTCAGCTTCAATGTGAGAAGCTAAAGTAGTAACTGCAACAGGGCTTTCAGGATCACCTACAATGTAATCCCCACTAATAACCGGCCAGCCATCTGCAGGAGCTTTTTTATCAGCCATCTATAATACCCCCATCGCTTGTAAGATTGGTAATGCAGCAAATATGATGAATGATGCCAATAAGAAACCATATACCATGTTGGTTAATAATCCTGCGGTAACATATGAACCTTCCCTTCCAGGGTAAGAACCTGCAGGACTTGTGTATGGGTCTAATGAAGCCATTAATTCATCAGCAGCCAATTCGACTTTTGCTACTTGTTCGTTTACTTCGTCCATAGATAGGAGCACAATTCCTCCACCTAAAGATGAACCGATAACGCCACTTGAAGGGTCTAATGCGAAATTCATTTCAGGTATAACTTGTATCATAGGTAACATTTGAGCCATATTTAATTCCTCCTAATCTATTGTTCTACTTTAGGCCATAATCCAGCCCATTTGGTTGATGCTGCATCATTAATTGAAGCTAATACGAATGCTCTGAATGAAATAACCCAACCGATTAAACCAACGATGAATACAACAAACCAACCGAGTCCGCCAGTAGTGACAGATAAAAGACCAACAATTGTCATTGATAAGAATGCAGTGGATGCTGCACATTTTAATGTTCTTACTTGGTCTTCGTTTGGTCCTAAACATGCGTTGAATGGGTGCTGAATAGCCATAGTACACATAATAAATAATAATGCAATAAATCCGGTTGCAACAACATTTTCATAAATTACCATCATGTCATAACTGCCTGCAATAGCAACAGCAAATCCTAAAATGGATAACATAGCTGCACCTGCGATTTCAACAGTACATTGAAGCATAATAGGGATTTTCATACCTACAATTTTAGTTGCAACAATAGCAATTACTGCTCCGATAATAACAGCAATGACAAAACCGGCGATAGGTCCTAAAATTGGCATGTTTAAAATGGTTGCTAAACTGAGACCCGCTAATGCGGAAATTACACCTACGGAAAGGGACATGTAACCGATAGATGGTACACCAGTACCTAAACCGTAACTTGCTACTCTACGAATAGCATCTGCTCCCCATACGATAGCTAATACCGCACCGATAGCAGCGATAACTGGGCCAACTACATCTCCTAAAAATCCGGATAAATAAATACAAAGTAATCCGCCAACGATACCTACAGCCAATAACATGGTTGAGCTTACTGCACCTGCAGCTGCACCGTCAGCACTTCCACCAGCAGACATCTTAGATACCTCCAGTTAAAATAATACAAAATATTCCGACAACAATAGATGCGATAGCACATGCAAGAGCTCCAGTTCCAATTCTTTTGAATTTTGGATCGTGCATACCTTCAATGGTACCACCAATGTTATATGAAGCAATTACAGAGTTAATAAAGAACACACCTACACCTAAAATAGCAGCTAAACCAATACTTACAGCAGGGTCGGATACAAAAGTACTGTCTTGTACAGCATTGTAAATTCCGAAGTAGACTAATCCACCACCGAAACCACCAAGAAGTCCTCCAATAAGACCACTTACAAATGAGGTTACTGGTACACCGTGACCTTCGGTACCAGGAGTTTTGTAAGCTTCTTGGTTACGTTTGGTAATCCAGTCTACAGGCACTTTTGATGCTGCTGGTACAATACCTACACCGAAGATGTAGATTAAGTTTGCAATGAGCATAGTGATACCCATCATAATCATAGCACCAATTGCACCACCTATACCTACTATATAAAATGGTTCACCTGTCATGGTTGCAGCAGTAATGAGTCCTGTTAAACCTGCACCAGCAGCTAGCATAGCAGTACCGGTACCTACACCAGTAGCGGTTGCCATAGCTGCAGGAGCTCCTCCTACAGGAATAAAGTGCACACCTGCACCAATCATAATACCGCCTATAGCGATGAATAAAATTAAAGTAATTGGATCCATACTTGAACCTCCTTATTCTTCCCCTTCTGCTGCTTCAGCAGGAGCTTTTTCAGCTTCTTCAATTATTTCTCCAGCAGGTTCAGCATTTAAAGCATCTTCATCGTAAGGTCCATATTGGTTTCTAGCAAATACTTCTAATCTGTCATCTAAGATGATTAATAATATAATAATTATAATACCAACAATGATACCTCCGTATACTCCGAACACAACTGTGTTCCAGAAACTGAAGAATACAACGAGACCGAAACAGAAACCGGTTAATGGTCCACCGAATTTAGCACAGAAGTTTACAACATCCATTGAGTTTTTAGCACCTAATGGAGCTTTAGTAACAATATCCCCTTGAATAGCTACAGGAGTTCCTCCACCAAATTCGAATTTTTGATACTCACTTTCTGCACCATAGTGAACGTCCCCAGTTGAAGAACCGATAGCACCGAGAGCAATACCCCAAAGCATTGCTAAGAGTGGTAATGGGAATACGTGTAATGGGGTTCCATTCAATGGAATGGTCATTAAGTAAGAAATTCCGACAATACAAAAACTAGTTATAAATCCGTGACCTACGATAGGTCCTAAAGATTGAGTCAATACATCCATAAATAATGGTTGTTCAAATTGAGATTGTCCAACAATCCTTCCCATGTGGGATGTAACAGTATAAATAGCGTGAACAAAAGCAGCGACACAAGCACCCATTGCAATAGCAACGACAGGGAATATGCCTAAAGACATTACTAAGTATGCAATAGCACCAGCAACACCACACCAAACACCATAAGCGACTGGTTCACCAGAAGTCGCCTTGTTTATCATACGGTGTAAATGTCCCATTTGTGGAGCGAGTTGAACTTGGGAGTTAGGGTTACTTTGAGAACCGATATCAGATTCTAAGTCCTCTGCAGCCCCTCCGATGGTCGCAACTGCACCCATTAATGCAACTACACCTAATGTTACAGGGTCCATAATTTTTTTCCTCCATATTTTTTATTAAATTGATCATTTAATAAACATGAATTTGATTTTTGTTCCATACAAAAATCATAGTAATATATTAGTTTCAAATGAACTTGATTATGTTTCAATTTCAAGTCGGGAATTTATGAAAATCTAACTAAATATTACTTATTATTAATTATATTAACACTAACAATATAAATGTTTTGGATTTTTTCAAGTAAACTTGATTTTTATAAAGTGGTGGATAGGTGAGTAATCACCTATCACCGTGTTTATCTATCTATTTTGCTGGAGTAATAGCAGTTCTTTCACCAGCAGGTTCGAATTCTCTTAATGCACCTTTAGCAAATTCTTCACGTACTTTACTGAAGTCAAATACTAAGTTTTTGTCAGCAAATGCGATTTTTACTAATGGGTTGAAAGCCCAAGCGTCT
>NZ_JAFQXT010000044.1 GCF_017406825.1 Methanobrevibacter sp. | reverse complement strand
GCAGATTTATTTATATTAGGCATAAAATATAATTTGTCCTCGCTTATTTAAGTAATTTACTATTTTTTAATCATTTATTTTGAAATTAAAGAAAAATTAGAACGAATTTTTATCGAAGTGAAATTTCAAGTGTAAAAAAAAATTTGAAAGAAGCCTATAAAATTTTACAGACTCCTTTTTTTAAAAAAATTAGAAGAAAAGAAATATTAGATTACTTTTCTTAGCAGTACGCTTGTATTGTTTGAATTTCCTATTGGAAGCAACATGACCTCTTTATGGAATCCTCTGAGAATTGTATCAGTTAGAGGAGCATAAAGTATTGCTCTCATACCGCTGTATGTTCTGACAAGAACAGGTGTTTTTTCATCAACGATTTCCCAAACGTTGGCGAAAACTCTTTCTTTAGGCTCGGCGAATGCGGCAACCATCAATATGTCAAAGTCAATGTCTTTGAGGGTTGTTTCATCCCCGACTATAATTTCGATGCCGTCATCGAGGCCTAACTGTTTGATAACTTTTCTGGATAATTGGGCAACATCTTCCTGGATTTCAATGCCTATGCATTTGCATCCGAATTTCTGTCTGAACAATATCAATGTCAAAGGTAGCGGGCCGCTTCCTACAAAAACAAATGTTTTGTCCTCATGCCAATGTGCCAGTTTGGATTCATTTGTAAGCAGACCCTGATATCTCTCATAAAAATGGAATTTGTCTAAAGTTGCATGCGGGTCATCTGATTCGATTATTTCCATTGCATTATTGGTTTCCAACCTGGCGCTGATATATAAGTAGAATTTTCTAATCAGTTTTAGGGCATTATTCATTTTTTCGTCATCCAGGATGTGCTTTGCTGAATCGAAATCTATTGTGTCATCATGTGCAATTACTTCTATTTCATCCAATAATGTTGTTATTTCATCTAAATCAACATCATTTAAAGATGTTATGTCATCTATGGTGTCGACACCGTAATTTTCCAGTTTTGTTGCGATTTCTTCAATTTTTGGCCAATATTTCCAGCAACTCATTTTAATCACTATGCATTTGTATTGATTTAATAGTAAATAAGTTTTAATAATTTTTCATGTATTTTTGATGAAATGAAAATCATCATCTTTGTTTGGAAAATTCTAATTGTAGGAAAATATATCAATATCATAAACACAATATGTTATCATGAAAGGGATTATAGGGGCTATTGCAGGAGACATTATCGGTTCGCCTTATGAGTGGAATTCAATAAAGACAAAAGAATTTGATTTGTTTTCAAGAAAATCGGTATTTACTGATGATACTGTAATGACTCTGGCCATTGCAAACTGGTTATGTGAAGATAAGGATTCAAAAGATGTCTTGATTAAAAATCTGAAGGATTTCGGAAACAGATACATTAATGCAGGTTATGGCGGAAGATTCTTGCACTGGTTGCAGCAGGACTCACCGGAGCCTTACGGCAGTTGGGCCAATGGGTCTGCAATGAGGGTTTCCCCATGCGCCTGGGTTGCAAACTCCCTTGAAGAAGCACAGGATCTTGCCAGGACATCAGCAATCGTAACCCACAATCATCCTGATGGGATTAAGGGTGCGCTTGCAACTTCAGATGCAATCTACCTTGCAAGAATAGGTGCTGGCAAGGATGAAATCAGGGAACATGTCGAAGTGAGATATGGCTATGACTTATCGTTCAGCATTGATGAAATCAGACCCTTTTACGATTTTGAAGTTTCTTGCAAAGGCAGTGTCCCAGAGTCAATCGTCTGCTTTTTGGAGGCTCAGGACTTTGAAGATACACTAAGGAATGCAGTTTCACTTGGAGGTGATGCTGATACTCAGGCAGCAATTGCCGGAAGCATCGCATCAGCATACTGGGATGTTTCTATGAGCATCGCAGATGAATGTCTTAACCGATTGGATTATTTCTTATTGGATGTTTTAATAGATTTTGAAAATAAGTTCATGGATGATGAAGTTTAAAAGTGATAACTACCATACATATTTTTATGGGGAGATTTAAAAAAGGAATATTCATATGCTTATTCCTATTTATATTTTTAACAAGTGGTTTCGTTAGTGCATCACAGGACAGTGCCGATTCTAATTTTGAGGATGGCGTTAATAATGCCGATGAGTTAAGCGTTTCAAATGAAATGAATTTATCTAATGATAATTTGTCATCTGCTGAGGATTCTTCCCTTTTAAACGAGTATGACCATTATGAGGAAATTGAGCCGCCTTATGAAATGGATTGCGATTACCCTTATGAAATGAAATACGGTGAAGATGAATATTTCACACTAACAAGCGATAAAAATGATACCAATGAATATACGCTCATTTTAACCTATTGGAATTCCAAGGGAGCTCATCAGTTAAGCTATGACATCCATCTTGTGAACGGAACAGGCAAGGTTTCATTGAGCAAGGTGCCGATATGTGAAGACATTGATGGAATGGTGGTTATAAAAGGCACAAATAAGATGGTGCTTTTGGATATAATCTTCACAGTAAACGGTCATGAGAAGCTGGTTGGCGCAAAAAACCTGGCAATATATTATGGGGATAAGGCCAAATTCAGCGTAAAGGTTTACACAAGTTACGGAAAACTGGCTGGAAAGGGAGTCACAATAAGATTTAGGATTGGAAAGGATTATTCTTCATCAAAAAGCTATTTTGTAAAAACCAACAGCAAAGGCATTGCCTCATTGGCCATTCATTCAACTCCACAGTCCTATAAAATCTGGGTTGAATATAAGAATGCATTCGTTTGCAAAAAGGTCGTAATCAAGCAGGTTTTAACACTAAAAACAATAAAGGTTAAAAAATCCGCCAAAAAACTGGTTTTAACAGCGGTTCTGAAAAGAAACAAGACTCCAATCAGGTCAGCAAAAATAATCTTCAAGTTCAATGGCAAGGCCTACAATGCAAAGACATCTAAAATGGGAATTGCCAAGGTCGTTATAAAAAAATCTGCCTTTAAAAACTTGAAGCTCGGTAAGAAGGTTTCTTACCAAGCAATTTACATTAAGGATGCGGTTACAAAATCAGCAAGAGTTCGCAGATAATAATCTACTTTTTCTTGTTTTTCATTTTCTTTAGCTGATTCATAAACCTGTCGTCATAGTTTTTGGCTATGTCTTCGTATTTATTCCATATCCCAATTGCGGTTTCAGGGATTACATTTCGTTTGTCTTCACTGAATTTGGTATATGTGTGCATCATCTCTTTTGAATCTGAAATTATGACTTTAACAAAAGGGATGTCTGCCTTTTGAATTGGGATGTCCGCCTCTTTGAATAAAGCAATTATGTCAATTTCTTCATTGTTGATGTAGCATGACGGGGAAGCCAGGATGTTTATCCTTAAATCGGATCTGTTCTTCAGTGCTTTCACCAATGCATCCCCTTCGCCTTCGAATAAGAATCCTATTCTCATGTTGATTGAATTTTTAGCCCTTTTGATGATTTCAATTTCCTGTGAAATGATCTTTTCAACGCCGTATATTCTCCAGATCGGTGCCTGAACTTGGCTCATTCCATTTTCATATACATATGTCAGTCTTGTTATCGTATCGTCGATTTGTGAATCTATTTTCTCTTTCTCACGACTCAGGACCTCAACGGGAGATTTGACATTATATGTCAGAGGCCTTCCGTCCTCCACTTCGATAAAATCTTTTTTTACTAGATTTTTCAGCACGTCATATATTTTGCTTCTTGGAATGCCTGATTTTTCAGCTATTTCCGTTGCATTTGATGATATCAATGAATTGATTGTTACGTAGGCTTCAGCTTCATACATGGTAAGCCCCATTCCCTTAAGTGTTTTCATATTTTCGTCCATAGTCATAATATGTTTTTAGAATATATAAAAGTTATTTTTCACCCTTAAAAAGTGACAAAATCTTTATATGTACTTCAAATAAATTTATTATTATAAATCTAAAAAGGAGATGTTTATTATGGCAGAAGAATCTTTAGATATGTTTTGTTATCAATGTTCCCAAACAGCTAAAGGTACCGGATGTACCGTCAGCGGAGTTTGCGGAAAAAAACCAACCGTAGCAAGATTACAGGATAATTTAATCTTTACTATGAAAGGAATAAGTGCATACAACTACAATGCAAATGTTTTAGGAAAGAAAGACCCTGAAATTGATGCATTCTTAACCAAAGGATTATACACTACATTAACCAATGTCAACTTCGACACCGAAGATCTGGTGGCTCTTGCTTTAGAGGCAGGTAAAGTCAGTGTTGACGTAATGAGACTGCTCAAGGACGCACACATTGAAGCATACGGAGAACCACAACCTGTTGAAGTGAAAGTCGGAGCACAGGAAGGACCTGCAATCATTGTAACAGGTCACGACTTGAAAGCATTGGAAGAATTATTAAAACAGGTTGAAGGAACAGACATTAAAGTATACACTCACTCTGAAATGTTGCCTGCTCACGGATACCCAGGATTAAACAAATACGAAAATCTGGCAGGTCAACTTGGTGGAGCATGGCATGATCAAAGAACAATATTCAAAAAATACAATGCAGCAATTGTCGGAACCAGTAACTGTGTACTCCCAGCATTGGACGCTTATAAAGAAAGAATGTTCACAATGGATGTAGCAAAACTTGAAGGAGTCAAAACCGTAGAGGATTATGACTTCTCCGAAGTGATTGAATGTGCAAAATCATTAGGAGGATTGGAAGCTGAAGAATTAACCACAATCACTACCGGTTGGAGTGCAGGGGCTATTGTAGAACATGCTGATAAAATCAAGGAATTGGTTTTAGACGGTAAAATAAGAAGGTTCTTCGTTGTCGGAGGATGTGACAAAGCGGCAAAACACAACGACTACTACAGGGAGTTCGTACAAAACTTACCTTCAGACACAGTTATCTTAACATTGGCATGCGGCAAATACAAATTCAATGATTTGGACTTAGGCGACATTGAAGGAATTCCAAGACTGCTCGATGTAGGTCAATGCAACGACACAATTGTAGCGGTTGATGTGGCAGTGGCATTATGCGAATTA
The DNA here is from genome assembly GCF_017406825.1 of Methanobrevibacter sp. Lineage (GTDB taxonomy): Archaea > Methanobacteriota > Methanobacteria > Methanobacteriales > Methanobacteriaceae > Methanocatella. The sequence continues at coordinate 61,171 of NZ_JAFQXT010000044.1, read as the reverse complement.
TTTGACATGGAGTTAAATGAATTGCCATTGACAATTGTTCTCAGTTGGATGGAACAAAAAGCGGCAGCAGTGCTCTGGGCTTTACTATATCTTGGAAAAACCGACATGTGGCTTGGACCTGTACTTCCTGCATGGTGCAATGAAGACATTATTAATGTTTTAGTTGAAAACTATAATTTGACTCCTACTACTGGAGATGCAATTGCAGATATAAAAACAATTATGGGGGAATAACTCATGAGTGAGGATATTATGGCAAAAGCTCTTGATATCCAAAAATTAGTCGAGTATCAGGATGATACTGTTGTCAGCCGTGAAGTTATCAAAAAGGAGCTTGGAACAGTGACATTCTTTGCCTTTGATCAAGGCCAAGGTTTGTCTGAGCACTCCGCTCCATTCGATGCGATGGTTCAAGTAATTGATGGTGAAGCCGAAATCACAATTTCCGGTGTTAAAAATACTGTCAAAAAAGGTGAAATAATTATAATGCCAGCCAATGAACCTCATGCGCTTCAGGCCGTAAACAGTCCTTACAAAATGATTTTAACCATGATTAAATCTGATTAATTTGATTGTTAATTTATTTGCATTTTTGATTATTGGGAGTGATTCTCCCAATAATTACCTATTTTTTCCACCAGACCATTATCCAATCGGCCTTATCCTTAACGTTATAATATTTGCTATTCTCATATGTAAGTATTCTTTCCAGATAGCTTCTCAACAATCTCTTTTCCTCATCAGAGTATAAATCAAGTCGGAATTTGCCGTTGTCCATAGCTTCATCAATGCTGTCATATTCACGATAATTATTCAGGTCAAATCTCTCAACATTCGCATAGATTCCCATATTAAAAAGTATGTTGAAGAAGTAATTGTAGTCCGGGAAATCTTCTGTTCTGATTCCAAGTTCCTTATCGAAGTCCTTTTCAATCTTTTTGTTTTCAGGGCCGAAAATGGTTATGAAGACATATTTGTTTGCAATTTTATTCAATTCGGTTAACACTTCCTCAATTGGGACGATTCCATTAAGTGACCTGGAGCAGACCACAACATCCACATCTCCGATTTCATCGTAACTGATTTCTTCAATTGGCTTTAATATGGTTTCAATATTGTCAATACCCTGGTCATCGGCTCTTTTTTCCAGATATTCCAGCATTTTTGGTGATGAGTCGAGCCCTATTACTTTTTTAACTCTCTTGGCTATTGGTATTGTAACTGAACCTTCACCGCAGCCGACATCCAGAAGGGTGTCATTTTCATCCAAAATCAGTTTATCAAATAATGCATCCTGATAGTCGTCTTTACGTGTTCTTTTATAAAATCCTGGAGCGGCCTTATCCCAGTCTTTATCATTTTTGTTCGCCAGTTTTTCAGCCCAAAAGCCGGTCCAATCAACTTCATTCGGATTTTCAATACATTGTTTCATATTATTGTCCTTCCTTCCAGTACATTCATATAATCTTCATAGTTTTCCTTCAATAATTCAGGAATATTAAGTTCATATGGGCATTTGTCAACGCATTCATAACATTCCACGCAATCTAGAGTTTTTTTCATTGTTTCCTGTGTTTTTTCATCCATATTCGGTTCTGTTGGGAAACGTCTGATCCATAATGACATTCTAGCGCATAGGCTGATGTTGATTTCTTCAGGACATGGCATGCAGTATCCGCAGCCTCTGCAGAAGTTTTCCCCAAGCTCTTTTTTATCTTTTTTAATATCCGCTCTTAAATCATCATCTAAAACGGTGTTTTCGTCATATGATAGGAATTCGTCAAGTTCAGAAATCTTTTGAATTCCCCAGATAGGCAGGACATTGTCGAACTGGTTTAAAAATGCAAAGCTGGCTTTGGAATTTGTTATCAGTCCTCCGCCCATGGCTTTCATTGCAATGAAACCCACATCATATTCATTACATTTTTTCACAAGCTCTATTTCCTCATCCCCGCTCAAATATGAAAATGGGTACTGTAAAGTTTCATAAAGTCCGCTTTCAATGGCCTCATGGGCAAAGGTGATCTTATGGGTTGTGATTCCGATATGCCTAATCATTCCCTTTTCCTTTGCTTCAAGCATTGCCTGGAATAATTCGTCATCCTCTTTGGGAGTAAATGAAATGTTGTGAAACTGGTATAGGTCCAAATAGTCCGTCTTTAAACTTTTAAGTGATGTTTCCAAATCGCTCCAAAACACTTCGGGAGTTTCTGCAGCGGTTTTGCTTGCCAGGTAAATGTTTTCGCGAGGAATGTCTTCAAATGCATTGCCCATTTTCTCTTCACTGTCGGTGTAAAAATGGGCGGTGTCATAAAAGTCTATGCCGTTTTCATATGCCTTTTTAAGTATTTCAACCGCTTCTTCCATATTGCATCTTTGGATTGGAAGTGCTCCAAATCCATTTTTATTCACTTCAAGATTAGTTTTTCCAAGCCGCATTCTATCTCAATTCCCTATAATTCTTAATGTTTATATATCTTCAATAAGATAAATAATATTACTTATTTTTATAATTGAATTGATTATTGTGATGATTAAATGAACGATTTAGAAAAGATTATCTATAAGCATGCTTTGCTCAACGCAGCCAAACATAAAGGATCTGCAAATCCGGGGGCTGTAATGGGTTCCATCATGTCAAACGAACCTGAACTCAGAAGCAAGGCAAAAGAAATTGGTCCGATGTCAGGTAAAATTGTAGCAAAGGTAAATGCCCTGTCTCCTGAAGAGCAGGCTTCAGAAATGGAAAAGTTAGGTGTTGAAGTTCAAGACAAAAAACCTAAAGCTAAAGAAACAGGCCTTCAGGAACTGCCGGGAACTCACGAAAACATAGTGTTGAGATTTGCTCCAAACCCGAGCGGACCGTTGCACATCGGACATTCCCGTGCGGCAGTGCCGAATGCTGAGTATGTTAAAAGGCATAACGGCAAACTGATTTTGAGAATCGAGGACACTGACCCAAAAAGGGTGTTTGAACCTGCATATGAGATGATTCCGGAGGATTTGGAATGGCTGGGAGTCAAGGCGGATGAGATAGTTTATCAGTCTGACAGATTCGAAATCTATTATGATATTGCTCGTCAGTTGATTGAAAGGGGTGCTGCTTACATGTGCACATGTGACGGTGCAGCTTTTAAAGAGCTGAAGGATAATTGCAATCCATGTCCATGCAGGGACAACTCCGTTGAAGAGAATCTGGAATTATGGGATAAATTCGACACTATGGAAGTTGGTGAAGCGGTACTCAGAGTCAAAACTGATATTAATCACAAAAATCCGGCCATTCGTGACTGGGTTGCAATGAGATTGGCCGATGAGGAGCATCCAAGATTGGGTACAAAATACAGGATTTATCCTATGATGAACTTTTCAGTATCAGTGGATGACCACTTGATGGGCTTGACTCATGTATTAAGGGGAAAGGACCATTTGGCGAACACTGAAAAACAGAAATATCTATATGACCATATGGGATGGGACGTGCCTGAATACATCCATTATGGAAGATTAAAGATGGAAGACATTGCCCTGAGCACATCAAAAGCTAAAGAGGGTATCGAAAACGGCACCTATAGCGGATGGGATGACCCAAGATTAGGAACCTTAAGGGCAATTGCAAGAAGAGGGATCCAAGCCAAAACAATCTATGATTTAATCATTGAAATTGGTGTCAAAATGGCGGATTCTGCAATCAGCTGGAAGAAAATCTATGGATTAAACCGTAATCTTTTAGAACCGATAGCAAACAGATACTTCTTCTGTGAAAACCCTGTTAAAATTGAAGTTGAGGGTTATGAAGGCGGAAAAGCAGATATTGAAAGACCGCTTCACGCCGACCATATGGACAGAGGCAACAGGCATCTTGCATTTGATGGAAGTGCCTATCTTGCCGAGGCAGATATAAATGACGGTATTTTCAGACTGATGGATGCGGTCAATGTCAATATCGATGGTGAAAAAATCACTTATCATTCCACTTCATTTGAGGATGCAAGGGCAGCTAAAGCCAAAATAATCCAATGGGTTCCTGTAGAGGACAACATCAATGTTAAAATAGTGATGGATGATGCTTCAATTAAAACAGGTCTTGGCGAAAGCGCACTTAAAGATTTGAAAGTCGGTGACATTGTCCAATTCGAAAGAGTCGGTTTTGCACGTCTTGATGAAATATCCCAAGGGGAGTTAATTTTCTACTTTGCCCATAAATAGGTGATAAAATGACCATGTTTACAAATGGATTTTCAACACTTCAAATGCCTGAAGACTTTGAAGCTATTGAAGCTAAAGATGAATTTACAGAATTATATCTGGTAAATACTAAAATTCCAATGTCCATAAAGTTCTCAACAACCCCTACACTTGTAGGGCTTCCGGATATTAAGGCAGACATTGAACGGAACGTAACGGCAAATGAAAAAATAAATGTGATCAATTCCGACTTTATGGTGATAAATGATAATATCTATTATTTTATCATTTCCTCTTTTTCAGATGGGGAAAATCAAATCAGAAGAAACGAATTTTTATATGTTGAAGACAACAATCTCTACATTTTCGAATTTACTTATCCTTATGCTGATAGAGATTTGGACGACTTTTATTTAAACATCATCCGTTCTTTAAAAATTAGTGTGCCAAAATATATTGTTGAGAATGGTGAATATAGGATTAATCATGAAGAAAAATAGTGTAAAAAAAGATATAATTAATATATCTTTTTAACATCACTTGCTTTAATTTTAATATCTTTACGTCTGTACCTGACAGAGATGTCATCACCGTTTATTGCATAGACTTGACTTGAATAGGTTTCGCCGTCATGATTGAAGATAATTTCATCTCCTTTTTTAAGAACAACTTCTTCGTTATTGATGTCAATTTTAATATTGTCCCTTGCAGGCTTATCCTTGATTTCAGATAATTTAGGTCGTGCCAGTTCAGGTTCAGGTGAGTTTTTAGCCAGATTGAATACGCGTCTTGTATTGGCTTGCCTTAATTGTTGATCATGATATTCTTCATAGCTTGCTTCATAATCGGCATGGGTTTCATTGATTATAGGTTCGTATTCATCATATTCATTGACGTTTCTAATGAATTCTTCCTGAATTTTATCTTCGGAGTCTTCTTCACTTTCAGCAACGAATTTTCCTTTAACATCCTTGAATAATCTGGAACTTGCAATTCTGTTTTTAACTCTGTCGATATCTTTCCTGTAATCCAAATCCATATTGTCAGGCTCTTTTTCCTCGCCGAATATATTGGCGTCATCAATTGACGCTCCCATTTTGTAGTCTTTTTCTTCATCAACCTTACTTGGTGTTTTAAGGGCAGGTTCGGAAATCTCTTCGGTTTTTTCAGGGGTTAGTATTACTTCAGAAATCTCTTCTTTTTCTTCAATTTCCACTTCTTCGACAGGTTTTTGTGAAACAACTGATGGGGTTTCATCTTCTTGTGATTCGGATGTGTCTTTGATTAAGTCGCTTATGGTTTCGGTTTTATCTTCAGCAATAACCTCTTCAATAAGCGGTTCTTGAGTTTTGTTTTTGATGCTTTCTTTCAGTTCATTTAATTCAGTATCATCTTCTTCTTTTTTAATGGTTTGAGATTCTTTTTCCCTTTTGCTGTCTTTCCTTTTAGATTCTTTAATCAATTCATCGATTGTAAATAAATCCTTTAGTTCGCTTGTATCTTTGTTACTTTGAGTCATAATATCCATCTGGTTTTGTTTAATTGGTTCTTGAAATTTTTCAACTGTGTTATCATAATTAACAAGTACTTGATTTTGGGATTGGTATTCATATTTTGCAATATCACTATTTGCAACTTCAGGAACAATGAAATCATCATTCCGATTTGTTGTTTGAGTACTAGTTCTAAATAAGTTAAGGTTGTGTTCTTTTTTAGGAATATTTGGAGATAAACTACGAGGCACATTCCTTTGAGGAGCATTATTTTTCATGTTAATTTTTTCCTTGCCGATTGCTAATACTTTATCGATATTTTCTGTGCTTGGCAGGATTGATCCTTCCTCATGCGCTAATTCGTTGCCTCTGTAGTGTAGTCTGACACCTATTATGGCTATTGCAGCAATAATTGCAATAGTTATCCAAATTAAAATTGTTATTAAATTCATATTTCCAACCCTTATTTAGTATGTTTATATTTATGTGATATTCATTAATTTAAATATTTTCATGATTGGAATATCTTAATTCACAAGTATTAATTTTCATGATTGAATTATTATTCATTCTCAATATTCAGTTCTCCCCATCATTTTTTTTGTTTAGAAATGAACCGTGAATTTCAATGTATTTTCAATTAATCATTCATTTTATATATTCTAAAAATAATATATAAATTAGATTAATATTTATGAGGATTAATCATGGTTGTTAAAATTAATGAAAACTATCTAAAATTAAAAAGCAGTTACCTTTTTGTAGAGGTGGCTAGAAGGGAACAGGAATTTATAAAGAATAATCCTGATGCTAATATTATTAAAATGGGTATTGGTGATGTAACTAAGCCATTAGTCCCTGCAGTTATAGACGCATTTAGAAAAGCGGTCGATGAAATGGCTGACGGCGAAACATTCATGGGTTATGGCCCTGAACAAGGTTATGAATTTTTAGCCAAAGCCATCATTAAAAATGACTATGAAAAATATGGCATTTCATTAGATACTTCAGAAGTATTCATCAGTGACGGGGCAAAATGCGACACTGGAAATATCCAGGAAATCTTTGGAATTGATAATAAGATTGCAGTAACAGACCCTGTATACACTGTTTATGTAGACACTAATGTAATGGCAGGCAGAACCGGCGAAATGGGTGGCGATGGAATGTATGAGGGATTAACCTACCTCAAATGCAATGCCGAAAACGACTTCATTCCGGAACTGCCATCCGAACCTGTGGATTTGATTTATTTATGTTATCCTAATAATCCTACAGGCACCACATTAACTAAAGATCAGCTTAAAGTATTCATTGATTATGCAAAAGAAAACAAAGCAATAATCTTATTTGATTCTGCTTATGAGGCATTCATCACTGAAGACAATGTTCCTCACAGTATTTATGAAGTTGAAGGTGCTAAAGAAGTGGCAATTGAATTTAGAAGCTATTCAAAAACCGCCGGTTTTACCGGAACCCGTTGCGCATACACAGTCGTTCCTAAAGAATTGGTGGGTTATGATGGCGAAGGCAATGAGGTTGAAATCAATCCGTTATGGAACAGAAGACAAACAACCAAATTCAACGGGGCATCCTATCCGGTTCAAAGAGCCGCTGAGGCAACTTATTCTGAAGAAGGCCAAAAACAAATCAGGGAAGTAATCGATTATTATATGGAAAATGCCAAAGTAATCCGTGAAAGCTTAACCGATATCGGCCTTGAAGTATATGGAGGTGTCAGCTCACCATATATTTGGGTAAAAACTCCAAATAATATGGATTCATGGGATTTCTTCGACATATTATTAAATGAAGCAAATGTTGTAGGTACTCCAGGTTCCGGATTCGGACCTAGTGGTGAAGGTTATCTAAGGCTCACAGCATTCAATACTCTGGAAAATACCATTGAAGCCATGGATAGAATTTCAAAATTAGAATTTTAGGTGTTATAATTGAAAACTATAGAAAAACCAGTCACAATCGAAGAGGGAGATTCATTTAAAATATTATTATCTAAATATGGTGCTTTAGCTTTGGACAAGCAAGAAAATTTATCCGAATTAATTGGTGAAAAACTTGGAGATTTGGATATTGAAAAAGGGCAACTGACCTTTGACGACATTATCTTCCCGGTTCAGATTTTAGGATTTTTCATGCAGGAATCCAGACAATGGTCTTGGGCATGGGACAATGAGGAAATATTCGGAGACAAATTAATCAAATCTGCATTGCAAATGAAAACAATTGGAGAAGAGTTTGAAATTGCGGAATTCACTTCTCCTCTCTTGAATGCCACTTATGATGATTGCCATACTCTGGCGATGACATCAAGCTCCATTTTAGGTATGGATGCATATTATGCTGTATCAGAAGAAGGATTGGATATTTTCGTATGCATTAAATCAGATTTGATTGAGGAAACTGATTCCGCTAAAAAATTCAGGGACACTTTTTACACTTTCCAGAAGAATTTCAATATTTATCCAAAAATCGCGTTCGAATCATATACCAAACTTAAAGGATACGGTTTCAAGCCGCATGATGATTTTGCACTTGCAAAAATTGGCGAAGCCCGTGTAATGGCAGGATATACAGAAAGAGGAAACATCACTCGTCTCTTAATATTTGGTGATGATGAAAGGTGAGGATATGGATTCTGATTTAGCCGAAGAAATTGAATTCATGATAGATTTGCTTACTAAATCAGGATTTTTTGGTGTAGATGAAATTATAGAAATATTGGAGGACCAATTCATTGAAGAGGAAATTGATTTTTCCAGCTTCGATATTTCCTTAAATAATTCATCTAACGAAAACTTCTCCAAACTGGAAAAGGCATTCCTGGCACTCTCCAATGAGGATATTGTAGCCATCCATAATTGCGGCTATGACATCGAGGAAGGCGTTAATGATGCATTCGAGTTGCAAGTGCATCTTTTAAATAACAAATTCGAAGCCAGTGGTTTCTGCTTTTACACTTTTGAAGATGTGGAGGAAGGAATCTTTGACAGTAAATTAAAAATCACTTTCGGCGATTTTGAAAATGATGAGAATAAGGCTCTGGAAATAGGAAAGACTGTTTCCAAATATCTTAAAGATGAAGGTTTCTCAATCATTTGGGATGAAACAATTAACAACCAAATCGAGATTAATCCATTCCAATGGGATAAGTCCTATGATGATGAAAAGGAATATGAAGTTGAAGGAGCATATGAGGCTTTTATAGCTAACAGGTGTTAAAATGAATACAAGATCTTTAAAGTTAATTCGAGATGTTATTATTAATTCAGGTAAATGGACTCTAATCGAAATTGCCCAGGATTCAATTTATTTAGAATTTAAAGATATTGAGCTTGGAAAACCCAAATCAGATGAAGGGATGTCTTTAACAGTTCGTTTTGCCAAGGATTCATTTTTCACAGTTTTCTACAATAACATCTGGGACATCGATTTTTTATCAAAATATGATTATAAAAACCAGCTGCTTAGTGAAGAGGTATTTTTTGAAGTTGAAGATATGCAATTCATCGATTTTGAATACTTAAATACATTTTTCCATGATTTCAAAAGCGAAAAGTCAATTTCCAATGTTGACGATTTCAGCATCCACAATATCCGCAATGATTTTTTCATGCTGGTTAAAACAAAAGAGATAGCTTTTGCAGTCGGCGCAAATCAGATGGATTTCTTCACACCTTTCGAAAAACTTGATGATTCTTCTTTAAGGGAACTTTCAAACGAGTGGATGATGTATCTCTTGGAATACCATCAAAAACGTAACATTATCAAAGATCCGATGTGTGAAAATCATCCGTTGTTGTTTTCTAAAAAATAAGTTAGGAGCAATGTTCATTGATGTGTAATGCATTTAATTTTTAGACATTTCTGCAAAAACTTTTTAATAGATTAATCATAAAATATTATTGGTATGAAAATTATTCAATTTTCAGAATTGATTTTTAAGGAGTTATTATATGACTTGTAGTATTTTAGTTGGCGGAGCATGGGGTGATGAAGGTAAAGGAAAATGTATCACTTACCTATGTGATGCTGATAAACCAGACATTATTGCTCGTGCAGGCGTTGGGCCGAATGCAGGACACTCCGTTGAATTCAATGGAGAAAAGTATGGTTTAAGATTAACCCCTTCAGGTTTTGTACACACAGACGCTAAACTGATGATCGGAGCGGGGGTTTTAGTAAATCCTGAAGTATTATTTAATGAATTTGAAAACTTAAAAAAGTATAATGTTAAAGAAAGAATGTGCGTCGACCCTAGATGCGCAATCATTAATGAAGACCATATGAACAGGGACAAATCCTCAGAATATTTATCTAAAAAAATCGGCAGTACAGGTTCAGGTTGCGGACCTGCAAATTCTGACCGTGTATTGAGGACTATAGACCTTGCCAAAGATGTTCCTGAACTTGAGGAATACATCACCGATGTGTCATTGGCATGCAATGAAGCTATAGACAATGGTGAAGATGTATTTATTGAAGGCTCACAGGGTTTTGCCCTATCCCTTTACTATGGGACATATCCTTTCGTAACAAGTAAAGACACTACAGCATCAACATTTGCGGCGGATGTTGGAGTCGGACCAACTAAAGTAGATGAAGTCATTGATGTATTCAAAGCATATATTTCCCGTGTTGGAGAAGGACCGTTCCCAACTGAAATGACCCAGGAAGAAGCGGAAAGCAAAGGTTTGGAAGAATATGGTGTTGTAACTGGAAGACGTAGAAGAATAGGTTACTTTGACATGGAACTTGCTAAGGAATCCTGTAGAATTAACGGAGCAACCCAGATCGCATTAACATGCGTTGACAGGCTGTTTGACTGTGCACGTGTTCAAAACTATGATGAACTGTCTGCTGAAACCAAGGCTTTCATTGAAGATATCCAGACAGAAACCGGAGTGCCGGTAACAATTATTTCCACAGGGCCTGATTTAAAAGACACTATTGATTTGAGAAAAGAATTGTTGTAGTCTTTTTTCAATTCTAATACTTCTTTTTTTTTGAAAATGTTTATATAACATTAATTATAAAACAATACCTATCACAATATAACAATTGTGATATTAATTAATAGGAGGGAAATATATGTGTGAAATTTTTTGTTTTAATTCAAATACGCCAAAACAAATAAATAAGTGTCTGGAATGTTTTTATAATCACTCTGAAGAACATCCGCACGGATGGGGATTAGCCACTATGCAATCCAATGAATTTGTTATAAATAAGGAACCAATAAAAGCAACATGTAGCCAACACTTAAAAGATATATTATCTCATCCTATTATAGGAAAAAACGTGTTTGCCCATATCAGGCTGGCCACCGTAGGGGAAATCATATCTCCAAATTGCCACCCTTTCATTGAAGCCGATGACAATAACAGATCATGGATGCTGATACATAACGGGACAATATTCGATTATCCGAAGCTCAATGAATACAAAGATAAGGAAAACGGCGACACTGATTCAGAGAGGATACTCTTATACATCATAGATAAAGTTAACGAGTTTGAAAAAAACAAAGGAGGATTATCCACAATAAAGGAGAGATTTAATCTATTGAACCAACTCATCGTTGACTTATCTAAAAATAACAAGGTCAATCTAATGATTTATGATGGTGATTTAACTTATATCCATTCAAATATGAGGGATTCGCTATATTATCTGAAAAATGATGAAGGTTTTCTTGTCGCTTCAACTCCATTGACCGATGATGAAGAATGGAAACCGGTGGAGTTGAATAAGCTATTCGCTTTGATTGATGGAAATATAATTTTTGAAAGCGAAAAACATCAAAACGAGTTCATATTGACTGAAGAACATGAAAAAGCTATTGAAGACTTTTTAAAATCAATTAATCAGGTTGATAATAATGATTGATGAGGAAACTGTGAGAAATAAATTATATGATGAATTCATAAAGCCAACAGAGCAGAAAAAGAACTTCATAGGTATAGAAATCGAAATTCCCATTATCAATCTCGATAAAACGGCGGTCGATTTTGATGTTGTTCATAAGGTGACCGATAGGTTTCAAAAGCAATTTCCTGATTTTAAGGAAGATGGCATTGATTATGACGGAAATGTTTTTTCTCTTAAAAACAACAATAATGATGACATTTTCTGTTATGACTGCTCCTATAATAACATAGAATTTGCAATGGGAAGAGAAAAGGACCTATTTTCCATACATGATCGTTTTTGTGATTATTATGCATTTACAAAAGAATGTTTTGAGCAGTTTAATCACACATTAACTGGAATGGGCATCAATCCATACAGGAAGTATAATAAAAATCACCCGATTCCATCTGAAAGATATCTGATGCTTTATCATCATTTAAAATCTTTCAAAAACTATAGGGATATTCCGATGTATTTTCATGGGTATCCTGAATATGGGATGTTTTCATCCGCATCACAGGTTCAGTTGGATGTTTATAGGGAGGAGCTGGTCAAAACCATAAACATATTTTCAAAAATCGAACCTATCAAAGCATTGTTGTTTTCAAATTCGGTTCTGGTTGATGAAAATAAGCATGTGACCTGCTTTAGAGACGCTTTATGGGAATATTCGACTCACGGCATTAATCCCCACAATATCGGAATGTATGATGTGGACTTTAAAAACCTTGAAGACCTGCAGGCATATTTGGAATCCTTAAATATTTACTGTGTAATGCGTGATGGAGCATATATAAATTTCCCGTCAATGAATCTTTTGGAATACTTTAAAAAGGATTTTGTTTGTGGGGAGATATACTGTAATGGTGAATACAGGGAAATTGAAATAAAACCCTGCATTAAAGATATTAAATATTTAAGACCATTCAAATTCATCAATTTAACATTCAGAGGTACAGTGGAATTTAGAAGCGTATGCACTCAGCCGATAAGGGACTCCATGTCTGTTGCAGCATTTCATTTAGGCCTTAAAGAAAAATTAGATGAAATTGAAGAATTAATTAATGATGATAATATTATTTATCACAACGGATATACGGCAGGAGAACTTAGAAAATTGTTGATACAGGATGAAATTCCAGTTTTCATTGATAAAAATGAGTTATGTAAATTAACCAAGGATGTCGTTGATTTGGCAAATGATGGACTGAATGAAAGGGGAATTGGCGAGGAAGTTTTCTTAAATCCGTTATATGACAGAATTAAACAGCACAGCAATCCGGGAAAAGACATAATTACGTCAATGCATAATGGGATGAAATTGGAAAATATAATTAAAGATTATGGTGAATTAGAATAAAAGCATTGGCTTTGGAGGGGAGAAATGAATCTATTAAACTTATCAAAATTATCTGCAGATGAAATATTGGCCGGTTCATTTGGAATAGAATGGGAGAGCTTAAGAGCAAAAGGCGATGGAAAATTATCATTAACTCCACATCCCGAAGTATTCGGAGATAAACTGGCAAATCCTGTTGTAACCACTGATTTTTCAGAAAGTCAAATTGAAATCATAACTCCGACTTTCGACTCAATAGACAAGGCATTTGATAATTTTTCACTATTGTCCGATATTGTAAATGCATCACTTCCTGAAGACGAATATCTGTGGTTCCAGTCCATTCCATGTATTTTACCATATTGGGATCAGATTCCGATTGCCAGATATTCTGAAGAGGGGCATGCTTCTCAAAGGTATCGCGAAGACCTGGCAAAAAAATACGGTGTCAAAAAACAAATGATTTCAGGGGTTCATTTTAATTTTTCATTTTCAGACGATTTCCTGAACAGGTTATATGATATTGAAAACTCCGATTTGACTTTCAAGGAGTTTAAAAATAATGTTTATCTAAAGATTGCCAGAAATTACATAAGATATTGCTGGTTAATCATTTATCTGACAGGATGTTCCATAGGTTCACATAAGACCTTCTCTAATGATTGCATTCACCTGATGGATGAAAAGGACGATTATGGAAGTTTCTACTCAACAAGAGGACCTTCATTTAGAAATGCTTCATGCGGATATAAGAACTTAAAGGATTTGTATCCATCTTATAATTCTGTAAATGAATTTGTCAGTGATGTAAACAGATTCATTGAGGATGGTGACTTGTCAGAAGCTAAAGAGCTGTACACCCAGATTAGACTGAAGCCGAAAAATCCTCAGGACATGTTGAACTCCCTTGAAAAAGAAGGTGTTGAATATATCGAGATAAGGACTTTAGATATCAATCCATTTTACCAATGCGGACTTGTAAGGCAGGATATGAAATTCCTGCATCTGTTCTTGATATACATGTTCATTAAAGAGGAGTCCGATTATAATGATTGGCAGAAAGAGGCCAAATTCAATGAGGAGGCAACAGCTGAAACGGCTTACGTCGAATCAATGAGACTGCTTAGGGATGGCCAAGAGGTAACACTTCAAAGCTGGGCTGCAGAAATTATAAATGAAATGTATGGCATGTGTGAAGTATTGGGAATTGAAGAAGAGCATACATTAAGCCTAATGCTCAACCGTATTTCAAATTCCGATTTGACATACGGGAAACGACTTTTAAAATTGATTAAGGAAAAGGGATACATCAATGCTCATGTTGAATTGTCAAAAAACAATAAGCAGACAAGCATCAGCAGTCTAAAAAATGTTGATCCTGATGAATGTGATGAATTGAAGAAATATTTAAACATTGCTTTGGCAGGAAAATAGGTGATATTACGGACTTCTTAAGACAAACAGAAGTTATACAATGGAAGGATGGAAAATACAAAACAATTTATGAAAACAGTGTTGATGATGAATATACATATCTATTCATTGATTATCTGCCTCCCCGCAAGTTTTCAACATATCCAAAGAATCTGGAAGATTTTGCAATCGGATACTGTTTGGGTGAAGGTTTGATTAAGGATTATCAAGACATTAAATCAATAGAATTGGATGGAACTAATGTTTTGATATCCACATATCTCAATCATGACCCTGAAGAGGATTTGGAACAGGAAGGTATTGTTCAGGAAAGGAAGGGAAACTGTGAGCATGCCTGTGTCTGCAGACTTTTGGAATATCAGGGAGTGAATTCCGATAATGCCGGAGGAATCCGGTCAGAGTTGAAGACAATCGAGCCCAACACATCAGACTTAAGTATTGATGCAACTCAAATCATTAAGGATATTCAGCATTTGACTGACGAGGCAAAAATCTGGCAGAAAACAGCAGGAGTTCACGTTGCTCAATTAAAATATGAAGATGATATTATCATCCGTGAAGATGTAAGTCGCCATGTTGCTGTCGATAAGGTAATTGGGGCTGCTGCAAAAGAGGGGTATGATTTTTCAAGATGCTATATTTCTTATAGTGGAAGAATGCCTGCGGACATGTTAATTAAGGTGATAAGAGTTGGAATTCCAATAATCATCTCTAATGCGGCACCTGCATCATCAGGTATTGATGTGGCCCGTGCAGGAAATATTACGATGGTTGGTTTTGTAAGGGGCAACAGATTTACAGTTTATACCGCTCCAGAACGGATCAATCTCGAAAAATAGTGATGTGTCTGTTCATTAAAAATAAAAAAGAGAAGGTTTCGAAATTTAGTCATTTGCTAAATTATCGAAGTATCCTTGGATAAATATAACTGGTGTTCCTTTGTCTCCGGAACCGCTGGTCAAATCACATAATGAACCGATTAAATCGGTCAATACTCTTGGTGTGGTTCCTTCGGTGATCATTTGTCCAGTTAAGTTTTCATCTTTTTGTTTGATTTCTTCTTTGATAGCTTCTTTTAATTCATCGCCTTTCAAATCAGCGAATTTATTATCGGAAACGTATTTCAATTTAATTTCATTTGGATATCCTATTAGTCCGCTTGTATGTGCTGGTGAGACTACAGGATCTGCCAGTTCCCAAATTTTTCCAACAGGGTCCTTAAATGCCCCGTCACCGTAAACCATCACTTCAATCTGTTTGCCTGTAAGCTCAATCAATCTTTTTTGAACTTCGTTTACTAATTTGTCGCCGGTTATTGGGAACAGTTTTAATCTTTCTTCGGTAGCTTTGTTTGAACCGAGCAATCCAAAATCAGGATTATGACCTGAATCTCCAATAGGTTCATTTAAAATTTGATGCAGGCCGTATACGTTGGCACCTAATCCTTTAAGTGTTTTTGTTGTTTTTTCTCTGGTGTGGATATCACATGTCAAAACATCATTGTTGTAGTCAAGAATTGTTTTGATGTCATTGGAAAAGACAAATTCAACTTCACAGTCTTCGCTTTCAATCAATTCCCTGTAGAAGTCAATCATGTTAATTCCGGTAAATGGGTGAATCCATGATCCGAAAGTTTCTTTGTATTGCTCTTCAGAGATGACGCTTGCCAAATTAAATTCGCTTTCATCTAGAATTTGTTCATCAAGAATACCGTTTCCAACTTCATCTGCCGGAAAAGAGGTCAATAGAGTAATCTTATCCATTCCTCTTGCGATACCCTTTAAGATTATGGAGAATCTGTTTCTGCTTAAAATAGGATTTACTACTCCAATGTTTTTGGATGGGAATTTGTTTTGCAAATCCTGTGCAACATCGTCAACAGTCACATAGTTTCCTTCTGAAATACCCACAACCGCTTCGGTTATTGCAACGATGTCCTTGTCTCTGAATTCAAATCCTTCGCTTTCTTTTGCTGCCATCAGTGAATCTACAACTATTGTGGCCAAATCGTCGTTTTCTTTAATAATAGGTGTTCTTATTCCACGTACTACAGTACCAACACATCTCATTTTTTTTGCTCCTAAGAAGTATGAATTTTTTGCTGGAATGAAACTTCCAACAACCTATTAATTTTATATTTTTCAATTATATAAATATATTATTCTAATGAAAATATTAGAGTTCATCCAGTGAAAATGAACCTAGGTTGAGCAAATCGAAAGTTAAAATTTCGGGAGCAACTGTAACTTTTCCCACTCCGGTTATTATCTTGTAGGCTTCAAAGGCTTCAAGACATCCAATCAGATTGGGTGTAGGGCCAATAACTGGAGGTACTCCGGAGGTTACATTCTTCAATGCTTCAATTGTTTCTTCATCCAATTCTTTTCCAAGGGAAGGCAGATTGAACATTTCTTCATAAGTCTTTTCACTATTAGGCAAAAATACTGTAATTTGACCCATAGTCCCATGAATTGCTCCATGAATATATGGAATTTTTTTCTCACGGGCTTTTCTGGACACTATAACTCTTGTTAAAACGTTATCCAAGGCATCTACCACAATATCGGATGTTCCAATGACTTCATCAATATTGCTTTGGTCAATATGTTCATTGAATATTGTTGTTTTGACATATGGATTGATCAGCCTTACTTTTTCAGCGGCAACTGAACTTTTTTCAAGACCAAGGTCAGCTATTGTAGCTAATGTCTGTCGATTTAAATTAGATAAGTCGAATGCGTCCTTGTCAACTAAGACAAGCTCTCCGATGCCCATTCTTGCAAGCATTTCAATGGTTTCTCCACCGATTCCCCCGCATCCTATGACTGTGATTTTTGCATCTTTAAATCTCTGCTGTTCGCTTCTTGTTACTATGCTCATCTGGCGGGAAGCTATTTCCCAGTATCCGTCTCCAATGTATCTTGTCGGCATTATTTTCACCTAAATGTTCCTTCTAAGTTTCGGCAGTATTTCCATAAATGTGTCCAGTGCTGCATCATATGTTTCCAGGTCATCGCCTTCAATCAATCCGCTTGCATGGATTGTGATTTTATCTGACCGGATTTTTTCACCGGACTCAAAGTCAATTTCACTCAGTTGCATTTTTGTATTTTCAAGGTTTATGGTAAACGGAAGTTGATATGAAAATAATCCGTCCGAATAGTCGATACTGATGTATTCATTATCATCGATTTGCGATAAATTTAAAACGACTTTATCAAAACCTTGACATTTTAATTCATCGTCAATCTGTTTAAATGCATTGTCTTTCAGTATTTCATTAACATCATCAACTTCAACAATACCATTCTCTTCCAAATCCCTAACTTTCACGATTTCGCAGTTAGTCTTGTCTAAAATATAATCTTCACAATATCTGATTTTTTTTATTTTTTCATCAGTTATTCTGGTATTTGTGGGGATTCTGGTTGCAAGACATGTGGTTGACCTTGAATAGGGTATGTTATGTTCATCAAGGTATTCATGAATCTCCTTGGAGGTTAATTTAGCTTTGATGAACGGTGTTTCAAAACCTTTTTCATAGGTTATTAGGATACCTGGCCTGTCGGCTACCAGATCGCTAATATTGTTGCCGTCACAAATGAAGTCGAAACCTTTTTCACGGGCTATCTTTTCAATTGTCGAATACATCATGTCACGGCATGTGAAACATCTTTTCTGACTATTGGATAAGAGATTCTCCTCCTCATAGAAGTCAATGTCTATTATTTCATGTTTTACTTGGAATGTTTCACAGGTTCTTTTTGCATTCTCAACAAATCCTGTAGGGAATATATGATTATCGATTGTGATGGCCAATGTGTCTTTTGCAACTTTAGAAGATAAATAGGTGATTAATGTTGAATCAGCGCCACCGGAAAAACCAATAGCAATATTTTTGTCTTTCAAAATGTCTTTTACAATATTAATTTTATCTTCTAAGTTCATCTTATCCCTTGAATATCTTTTAATGAGTAATATAATCTAGGCGGTAATCCTTAACTCATTAGTATTTATGTTTTAATTATATTTTAGAGTTTGGAGTTTCAATACAATTTTTGCAGATATGGAAAAATAATATAACAATAGTTATTTTTTCCATAAGTAATCATAGTCTTAATTTCTATATAAATTTTTCTTTGAAATTAGGCAACCATATGATTTTTTTTCATGTTTTGTTTCATGTGATGAATAATTTCATTTTTCTGCGATAATAACTAAAATATAATCATTTTCTTTTTTAAAGCTATTAACCCTGCTGAAGCCGGCATTCAGCAAATATTTCTCCAGTTGAGGAGCAGTATAGACGCTCATTCCTTCAACGGTGGCTAACCATTTCTCATCATCGGGATGATTTCCGTCGGTTCCCTGCGCAATCATGAATCTGCCTGATTTTTTGATGATTCTTGAAACTTCCTTGAATGTTTCCTGTATTTCGGGCCAGAAATATATTGTTTCAAAAGCGCTAACCAAATCATAGCTTTCATCGCCAAGGGGCATATCGCTCACATCGGCATGAATGACCTTACATCTGCCGCTGTCAACGGAGTCCTTGTTTCTTTTAACTGACTCTGAGACGGATAATTCAGAGTAGTCAAGACCGTCAACATTATTTTCTGTCAATTTAAGGAATTTTTCAATATTGACTCCTCCACCGCAGCCAATGTCAAGTATTTTGTCATTTTCTCCAACATCAATGCATTCGAATGCGAATTCGGATATTTCCCTGTGGTTTTCGTTCATGTTTTCAATCGTTTGAATTCCTTCCTCACCATGTGGCTTCATGCATTGGTCAATCTTTTCGGCTACCATAATCAAAACCTTTAATTGTTTTTCATATATATTTAATATTGGTGATAAAATGGATAATAAAATTATCGCAATCATTATAGCAATTATTGTCATTGCCGTCGGTGCATTCTTCCTTTTTGGAGGGTCAGGCGAAGAGGTAACAATAGGTTATCTGCCGTCAGACCATGATGCAGCGTTGTTTGTTGCAGATGCACAGGGCAAATATGCAGAAAACGGAATCAACACAAAGCTGGTTCAGTTTAACAATGGCGGAGACTTGATGACTGCCATGGCCAGTGGCGATGTTGATGTTGGTTATGTCGGAATTACACCTGTTCTGTCTTCAATATCTAACGGCGTTCCTGTCAAGGTAATTTCCGCCGCTCAGACTGAAGGATCAGGAATCGTTGTTGCAAAGGATTCAGGAATCAGTTCAGTATCCGATTTGGCGGGTAAAAAAATCGCAACACCTGGTGAGGCTTCAATTCAGCACATGCTGCTTACATATTATCTGGAAGAGAATGGAATGTCCATCAGTGATTTGAAAGTTTCAGCAATGAAAGTTCCTTCAATGAATGACGCTTTAAAGACAGGTAAGATTGATGGAATGATTACTTTTGAGCCATACGTATCAATAGCTGAGAAAAATGGGGCAAATGTATTGGTTGACTCCAATGACATTATTCCAAATCATCCATGCTGTGTAGTTGTGGCATCAGACAAGTTCATTGACGAGCATCCTAATGAAACCCAAAAGATTTTGGAAATCCATGAAAACGCAACTGACTATATCAATAACAATGTTGATGAGGCAGCAACTTTACTTCCGCAGGACATTGTCAGTGATGTCGAAGTGGAAAAAACTGCAATGAAAGGTTTCCCATTCATATCCGGTTTGGATGATGATTATAAACAGCAAGTCATGGACTTTATGGATTTGGAAGTTGATTTGGGTGTTTTAAAGAAACCGCTTTCTGAAGATCAAATTTTCTGGCAGGGTAGTTAATCAACTGCCCATAATCTTTTTTTTACATAATCTTTAAATAGTTTGTATGATTAACTAGTAACAAGGGATTCAAAATATAACAATTGTTAATCAAGTTAATGAAGATATATATTTATAGCATACTTGTAAATATTAATAATTGTAAATAATTTAAATTATTTAATTGGTGAAAGAATGAATAAAAAGATTACATTTATTTTAGTGTTGGCACTCGCAGCATTTCTCGTAATGGGTTCTGCCAGTGCAGGCCTCTTTGACTTTTTGGGAGGGGGAGATGACACCGTAAAAATAGGCTATTTGCCTTCAGACCATGATGCCGCATTATTTGTAGCGGACGCACAAGGACTATACGAAGAAAAGAATATTTCCACTGAACTTGTTCAATTTAACAATGGTGGAGATTTGATGACTGCTATGGCTAGCGGTGATGTTGATGTTGGTTATGTCGGAATCGCTCCGGTATTATCCTCTGTTTCTGCTGGCGTACCTGTAAAAGTTATTTCTGCTGCTCAAGTGGAAGGTAGTGGAATTATCGTAACCGATGACTCCGATATTGAAGGTGCAAGTGATTTGGCAGGTAAAACCATTGCAACTCCTGGTGAAGCATCCATTCAGCACGTATTGCTTGCAGCATACTTGAACGATAATGGAATGTCTTTGGATGACATCAATGAATCTGCAATGAAAGTTCCATCCATCAATGACGCTTTAAAAACAGGCAATCTTCCCGCAGCAATTACTTTCCAACCTTATGTAAGTCTTGGAGTAACCGATGACAATATCGAGGAATTAGTAGATTCTTCTGAAATCATGCCTGGACACCCATGCTGTGTTGTAGTAGCATCACAGGACTTCCTTGATAATAATGAGGATACCGCTAAAGAGATTGTTGCAATTCACGAACAAGCAACTCAATTCATCAATGAAAAAATAGCAGCTGGTGAAACCGATGCTGTAGTTGAATTGTTGCCTGAAGATATTGTTGCAGACCCAGCAGCGGAAGTCGTTTCCTTAGAAAGTTTCCCATTCATCTTTGGTTTAGATGATTCTTACAAAGCTAATGTGGATGCATTCCAACAATTGGAAGTTGATTTAGGCATTTTAAATCAAACAGTTTCTCAGGAAGACTTATATTGGGAAGCATAGTTATTTAACTATGCTCTTTTTTTAATTTTTTTCGTATTCGGCCCTTAATCTGGCCATGGCTTCTTTTGTCTTTTCGTCAGATACCTTATTGATGACGCGTTGATTTTCGATTAGCCTGTCCATATACTCTTTTCTTTTTTCGCCGTCAACGATTTTATACCTTGAAAAGTTAACAAGCCCTTCAATCAGTCCGCTCATTCCACGGTTGTAGGCCTGAATGTTTTCATCATTTACAACAACATCTCTGATTTTTCCATAGATAAAGTAGATGTCATTGTCTCCTTTTATCTGGAAATCTTCAGGAGTCTTGATGTCGATGTTTTCAACATCCACAATAATGTAAGCAGGAGCGTCCTTAATGATGGCGATGTCTTCATCGTCGGTATAATATTCATCGCCCAGGCAATCTAGTGTTGCATAGGTGAAAGCCAGGGGGTCTTGTGTAATGTTTACTACATATTCCTTGGTATCCCGGATGTTTTGCAGTGTTTTTGATCCCTCAAAGATATGGCAGTGAACTTTATCTTCTCCCAAATAAATAAATGCAAAGGCTCCTGCATTCTTAACTCCATCATTATTGATGGTTGTTGTAATGCATTCATACTGCAAGTCCTTTTCAATTCCAAGCCTGCTTAAATCGTAGTTCATTTAAATTCTCCTAAAAAAAATTTGCATAGATAATTTTGAAAAATAAAAGAAAAAAAGAGTAATTTCTCATGTGAGAAATTATAATTTAATTTTAATATCGAGTGCACTTGAACCTTCTTCGTAAACGAATATTGGGTTAATGTCAAGTTCTGATATTTCTGGGAAGTCTAAAGTCAGTCTAGCTACTCTTTTTATAGCTTCTTTGACTTCTTCAACATCACAAGGCGCTTCTCCTCTGTATCCTTCAAGCAATTTGGATACTTTGGTTGATGCGATTTGTTCTTCAATTTCCTGGGAACTCATACCCTTAGCGAGGTTGAATGATACATCTTCAATAAGGTTTACATAGATTCCACCCATACCGAATGCAATCATAGGACCGAATTGTTTGTCACGAATCATACCAACAATGACTTCTTCACCGGAATCCATCATTTTCTGCACTTCTACACCATCAGGAACGATGTCCGGATGAGCTGCTTTGGCATTTGCAATGATTTCTTCATATGTTGCTTTTGCTTCTTCGGCGCTGCTGATTCCTACTTTCACACCGCCAATATCGGATTTGTGCAATATTTTGTCGGATGCGATTTTAAGCACAACAGGGAATTCCATTTCCTCAGCAAGTTCTGCCGCTTCATCGGCGGATGTTGATAATTTAATTGGTGCTGCTGAAATTCCGTAGGCTTCTGCAACAGCGTATGCTTCACTACCGAGTAATGTGTCTCTGCCGTCAGCTTTGACTTTGTCGAAGATTGCTTTTACGGCGTCTTTGTCAACATCATCAATGTTTTCAATCACATCGTCGTATTCTCTTTCTTCCAATCTTGCAAATTTGACCATGGCTTCGAGAGCTTTTACTGCGGTTTCAGGGAATACGTAAGTTGGTATGCCGTTGTCTCTCAATGCATCATTTGCATCTTCAAAGGTTGGTCCTCCCATGTTAACGACAATAACCGGTTTGTCGAATTTCTTTTTCTCTTCTATGATCGCTTCTGCAATTCCGTCAGGGTCAGCTGATGCTGTCGGACAAACCATAACGATTAAGCTGTCAACATCTTCATATCCCAATACCAGTTCTAAGGATTCTTTGTATCTGATTACCGGTGCATCACCCAATACGTCAATAGGGTTTTTGGCACTTCCTTCATCAGTTACGCATTCTTTTAGTTTTGCAGTAGTTTCTTCATCAAATTGAACGAGTTCCAATCCTGCTTTTTCCATGGCGTCTACAGTGAGTACTCCTCCACCACCGGCATTGGTGATAATGGCCACTCTGTCACCTTTTGGAAGTGGTGCTTTAGAAAATGCAAGGCCTAAATCAAATAACTCTGCCATGGTTTCCACACGCATGATTCCGGATTGGTGGAATGCAGTATCAAATGCCAAGTCACTGCCTGCCAATGCTCCGGTATGTGAGGATGCGGCTGCGGCTCCAGCACTACTTGAACCGGATTTGAGTACAATAATCGGTTTTTTGTGTGCGGTTTCCCTCATGGTTCTTACAAAGTCATCATCATCAGAAATTGATTCGAGATAACAAATAATTACATTGGTTTCATCATCTTCAGCAAGGTATTGCAGCAATTCGATTTCGCTTACTCCTGCTTTGTTACCTAAACTGATAACTTTACTGAATCCAATTCCGGAAGTTACACTCCAATCGATAATGGCCACCATCATGGCTCCACTTTGGGAGATAAATGCCATATTTCCTGTTGGAGGCATCATTTGTGAAAATGATCCGTTCAAAGGAGTGTGTGAATCAGTAATTCCTAAACTGTTTGGTCCAATGATGTTTATACCATATTCTTTACCAAGGGCAGTTAATTCTGCTTCTAATTTAACGCCTTCGCCACCCACTTCTTTGAAACCGGCAGTAATAACAACCATGTTTTCTATGCCGACTTCACCACATTCCTTAACTGCAGTGTTTACAAATGGGGAAGGAATAGTAATGATTACTAAATCTACTTTTCCAGGCACGTCTTTAATATTTGCGTAAGCTGTTTTTCCGAGGATTTCTCCTCCTTTTGGGTTTACAGGATATATTTCGCCTTCAAATCCATCGTTGATAAGATTGTCAACAATGATATATCCTACTTTTCCAGGGGTATTGGAAGCTCCAATAACCGCTACGGATTCAGGTTTAAACATCTTATTGAGATCTATCATAAGTTTTTCTCCTGTCATTTTTATATTTTCATGTTAAATTATCATGATAAATAATTAACAATTAATATAATTATATCTTTCATAATATTATTATTTAAATTTATTGTTGGATATTCAAAAAACTACTTAAAATTGCTTTATTCTTTTAAATAAATTTTTAAATAAAATTTTTTAGATTAGTTATTAACATTTATAATGTAGGATAATTATAAATATATATAATTAATAAATTACTGATATTTTAATAATTTTAAAAAATATCAAATTAGGAGATATTATGAGCTTAATTATTGCTTATGTTGGAAAAAAAGGCTGTGTAATGGCAAGTGATAAAAGAAAAATAGGATATTTCGGTGATAAAGAGAATTTAGCTACATTAGAAAAGGAATTATATGACGGAAAAATAGACAATGATGATGACTTTTTAAAAAGAGCTTCCGAACTGGGTATCTCAATTAAAATAACTGATGATGCCAATAAGATTAAAATAATTGGAAACACCATCAGAGGGGAAGTAAGTACAAAGGGAACCTTTGAAACAAGAAGGAGACGTATTTACGGCACTACAAATGGATACCAGATTGTTGAACTATTGGGGTCCGATACAGAATCCCGTCAAGCAGGAGAAAATGGGGTCATTATCTTTGGAAATGATTATGCAAAACGTTTGGCTCAAACATTAATCAAAAGAGAATGGAAATCTTCCCAAAGCTTAAGATATATGGGTGAAATTTTCCAGGGCATTTTAGAAGAGGTTGCTTCTAAAACACCTACCGTTGGGGATAAGGTTGATATTCTAATGCAACAACCTAAGTTTAATAAATCTGAAGCACAAAAACATTTAAATATCACAATTGACCATGATATTAAGGTTTTAACCAAATTCAGACAAGGATTGACAGAACAATTAATTCAGCAAAGTAAAGAAATCGAAATGGCCAATAAAATCCTCAACAAGGGTGAAGTCGGTCGAGTAGTTCAAATTGATGGAGATATGCTGTTCGTCCAATTGAACAATAAAACACAGGCCGTTGACGGAAATTGGAAACAACTTGCAGGACCGGGCCAAAACGTATTGATGTTTACAGAAAGTGACAATGTTAAGATAGGAGATAAGGTTATTATTGAAAATGAGGACTTATGCCTTAAAAAGGATAAATCTTCTCTAAGATGCGATATAATTTTATGCTCATTATAAAATGGGATTTGAATGAGAATAACATTTTTAGGCAGTGGCGGAGGAAGATTTTCCGCAATTAGCCAAAGAAGAATGACCGGGGGCATCAGGATTGATAACCTCGGCGGAAAAAATTACCATATAGATCCGGGCCCAGGAGCCCTAATCAGGACTTATCAGTTCGGATTCGATCCGCGAAATCTAAGCGGAGTTATTGTTTCACATTCACATACAGACCACTACAATGATGCAGAAATCCTCATTGAAGCAATGACAAAAGGCATGACCAAGCCTCGAGGAGTTATTGTAGGCAGTCAGAGTGTTCTGGAAGGCTATGAAAAATGGGGTCCCTGCATTTCATCATATCACAAATCCAAATCTGCCAAGATAGTTTTAAAATCAGGCGAATTTAATCAGATGCACAATGTAAAAATCAAGGGCACTAAAACATTACATGGAGACCCAACAGGATGCGGGTTTCAAATTGATTATAACGGTTTTAAGTTATCCTACACTTCTGATACTGGATATTTTGAAGGTTTGGCGAA
The DNA here is from genome assembly GCF_017406825.1 of Methanobrevibacter sp. Classification (GTDB taxonomy): domain Archaea; phylum Methanobacteriota; class Methanobacteria; order Methanobacteriales; family Methanobacteriaceae; genus Methanocatella. The sequence goes on along the minus strand of NZ_JAFQXT010000044.1, from coordinate 35,295 downwards.
GGAACATGAAGGTGCGGATATTCTAATTGCCAGCGTCTTGAGGCCGGGTAATAAGACAATCAACGGCCACATGTGTTCCCGCAATTTCATAGATTTAATTAATGAAGTGCAACCGCAAGTGGCTGTAATGACGCATTTGGGACTTAAGATGATTTCAAGCAATCCGGTTACAGAAGCCAAAAAGATTTCTAAAGCCACAGGAGTCAAGACCATAGCGGCATATGATGGTTTATCATTTAATGTGAACTACAATAATCCGAAACGATTCAGGCTGATTTCTCTAAAGGACACTCAATCATCAGTTCACAGCACCAGTCACACTTTATATGAAAGCGAAAGAAAGAATTCTTACCAATTGGCTTTCAAACATAATGAATTCGATGAATTGTCCATTATAAAGAAAAATTAGATTTGTTTTTCTAAATTAGTAGGATGTATAAAACCTGAACGTATCATATGGTCTGCAAGAACAATTGCTGTGCTTGATTCGGCAACGGCAGTTATTCTAGGACAGATACATGGGTCATGACGCCCTCTAATTTCTATTTTTTTATTTTCCATTTTTTCCAAATCGATTGAATCCTGACATTTGGAGATGGATGGAGTAGGTTTGACTGCAATTCTGGAAACTATCGGCATGCCATTGCTCATACCGCCTATGATTCCGCCGGAATTATTTGTTTTAGTGGTGATTATGCCATTTTCAATTTGGTATTCGTCGTTTATCTCAGAACCGGCATGTTCTGCAACATCAAATCCAAGGCCAATTTCAACACCTTTAACGGCACCGATATTCATCAGAATCCTTGCAAGGTCACCGTCAAGCCTTTCGAAGACAGGTTCGCCCAATCCCTGAGGAACTCCAACGGCTATTGTTTCAACGATTCCTCCGACAGAGTCTCCTTCCTCTTTTTTGGCTAAAATCAGTTCTTCCATTTCTTTTGCTGCCTTTAAATCGCCGCATCTTATAGGATTCTTTTCGATATTTTCCTTAATTGTGTTGAAGTCTAGAGGTTTTGCTTTAATGTTTCCTATTTGTGTTACGTGAGAAATAATTTCAATGTTCTGGGTTTCTAATAGTTTCTTGGCTATTGCCCCTCCGATTACATGGCCGATTGTAACTCTGCCGCTTCCACGGCCTCCGCCATTGTAATCATAGTTGCCGTATTTCATCATCCAGCCGAAATCACCATGAGACGGACGTGGTGTGTCCTTAAACATGGAATAATCTTTGGATTTCTGATTCTTGTTGAAAACGATTCCTGTGATTGGTGTTCCGTCAGTTCTGCCTTCAAAAATCCCGGATAAAATCTGGACTTCATCATCTTCTTTTCTTGGAGTAGTCACACTACTGGTTCCAGGTTTTCTTTTATCAAGCTCTCTTTGTATGTCTTCGGCGCTTAATTCAAGGTTTGCAGGACATCCGTCAACCACCGCACCGACAGCTTTCCCATGGCTTGAGCCGAAAGTGGTTATTTGAAATTTTTCTCCAATTGAATTTGACATGTTTTACCTCTGATTATTATTTGTTTTTCTAATTATATTAATATTCAGTATAAATTTTTAAATATTTTCAAATCATAATTATTAATCAAGTGATTATTATGCAATTTCCAACTACAAGAATGAGAAGACTCAGAAAAAATGCTAAGATTAGAAATATTGTTCGTGAAACTAAACTTGAAAAAGACGATTTGATCTATCCGATTTATTTTAAGGAGGAACTCCAAGGAGATGAAAAGGAAGAAATTTCATCACTTCCTGGCGAATACAGATATTCTTTGGATAGTGGAATTAAATTCGCAAAACAATTAGAGCAAAAAGGTTTAAAATCAATCATTGTATTTGGAATACCTAAAGAAGAAACTAAAGATGAAATTGCAACACCTGATTACTCAGCAACAGGGATTGTTCAAAAGGCGGTCAGAAGACTTAAAAAGGAAACAAACCTTGTTGTCATCACTGACGTATGCCTTTGCCAGTACACTTCACATGGCCATTGCGGCATGATAGTTGAAAATGAGGATACCGATGACGGAATCGAAATATTGAATGATGAATCATTGCCTATCATTGCCAAAGTCGCCCTCTCCCATGCCGAAGCCGGTGCAGATATTGTCGCTCCTTCTGATATGATGGATGGAAGGGTTGGTGCAATCCGCGAATGCCTGGATGAAAATGGTTATAAAAATGTAATGATAATGTCCTATTCAGCAAAGTATGCCTCAGCATTCTACGAACCCTTCAGGGTTGCGGCCTGCTCATCACCTCATGCGGGAGACAGGAAATCCTATCAGATGGACCCGGCCAATGCTGTTGAAGCCATAAGGGAATGCGAACTTGACGTAATTGAAGGATGTGACTTTTTAATGGTCAAACCGGCACTTCCATACTTGGATGTTGTCCGCATGGTTAGGGATGAGTTCATGCTGCCATTGGTTGCTTATAATGTAAGTGGAGAATATGCTATGCTTATGGCCGCTATTGAAAAGGGATTTTTAACTGAAAGGGCTATTTTAGAATCATTGCTTTCTATTAAGAGGGCTGGAGCAGACTTAATAATCACTAATTTCGCACCTTACCTGCTTTTAAATGAGTTGATATAATGGACGTAGATGAAATTGTAAAGATGGCCCAAATTGCTTCAGCGCTTGAAGTAAGCGGATATCCAAAACCTGGAAATGTACACAGAACCCGCGATTTTGAAGATATGGAATTCGAAGACTTCCTAATAAGCGGCATTGTTATAGGAGATGCCATTCGTGAGGCATGCACTGATGTGGACATTGAAAACCCGAGATTGGGTAAGTACATCCTGCAGGCTGTTAGTGAAACTGACAGATGGATTAAAAACAACACCAATCTGGGAATTGTGATGATGACAACTCCCATCGCTGTTGCGGCAGCCATTAGTGACTCATTTGATGATATTAGAGAAAATGTTAAGTTGTTAATGGCCAACACTTCCGTTGATGATGCATGCGATTTGTATGATGCAATCAACATTGCAGATGCCGGAGGAATGGGCGATCAGGATGAATACGATGTGTCCAGCGACAATGCCAAAAACGAGTTAAGGCAAAACAATCAGACAATGTATGATGTTTTAAAAATCTCAGCTCCTTGGGATATGCTTGCTCGTGAAATGACTTCAGACATGCCTGCTGTTTTTGAAATAGGATATCCAACTTATCATGAGCTAAAAGATGAGAAATCTAAATGTGACGCATGCGTTTTAACATTTTTAACTATCTTATCACAGGTTCCTGATACTTTAATTTCAAGGAAATACGGTTCGGATGAGGCCCTTAAAATATCAATGATGACTAGGGATTTACTCAACCTGAAGGATGGAAGTGATTTCAACGACAGGCTCAATGAATTTGATGATTATCTTTTCAAAAATGATTATAATCCTGGAACCACAGCCGATTTAACCGCGGCATCAATTTTTGTAAGTTATTTGAAAACCCATTTCAAATAATTTATTATTTTTTTTAGAAAATTTAATTAATCGTTGGATAAATATATTCATTTATGAATATATTAAACAAATTTAAAGATTTATTGGTCGAAACTTTCAGCGATAATAAGAAATTAATAATCGGATTATATATCCTATTCATCGTTCTTTTCATTGCTGCTTGGTTTTTTTCCGCTGATATAATAAGGACTAATTTCAGTGATGTTCCTGTTTCACCCAATTCTAATGCTATGGACGCAAGTAGTGCAATGGAATTTTTCATCCATAATGAGTTAGGCGGAATCTTAACCTATGTCTCTTCAATATTCTTTGCAATTCCTGCTTTTCTATTGTTGGCATATAATGCGGTTAATCTAGGACTTTTTGGCCAATTATTTGATACAATATTGCCAAATGGCGGCATTAAATATATTGTTTATTTAATTCCTCATGGAATATTTGAAATCACAGCTACTGTTCTCCAATCCGTTGCCGGAATATTGTTGTTCCTGTTTATTTGGAGATTCTTAAAGGCCATGCGAAGTAGTGAAACGCAGGGGGTTTCCGATTCATTTGAAAAAACCAAGAAAGTTTTGATTCAAAGCATAATACTAATGATTTTTTCAACAATACTGCTGCTTATCGCTGCACCAATCGAAGCGTATTTCTCAGTTCCGTTTTCAAATCTCATTGTAGGCGGTTAAAAAAGATTATCTTCAAAAACATTGTGTCTGCTAAAATAGTTAAACTAACAATCGTTAGTTTTATATATCATCAAGGATTAACATTAACTAACAACTGTTAGTCATGATATTATGAACAATAAGGAAAAAATTTTCAATGTTTCAATAGATTTGTTTTCAAAATATGGTTTTGATGGCGTATCAGTTCGCCAAATTGCTGGTGAAGTGGGAATAAAAGAAAGCTCAATTTACAATCATTATTCAAGCAAACAAGCCATTATGAACTCTATTTTAGATTATTATGTTGAAGAAATGATTAGTGATGAAATAGCATTGGACCAAGCAAGCCTAAACCTGGATAAGGGATTTGACTTTTTTTACAAAGCGGGCTGTGATGCATTTCTAACAAAGCTTAGAGAAGAGAGAATGATGAAAATAACAAGATTATTCTTCATAGAATCTTATCACAACGATGATGTGAGGAATTTCTTAAAGAAATCTGTCATTGAAGCTCCAATTGAAGGTTGGATTGTCTTGTTTAACTTAATGAAAGAAAAGAACCTGATTGAAAAGGATTGTGATGTGCGCCAACTTTCGGAATCATTCTTCTACTACGGAATGTTTTTGTTGTATGAACATTTCTTCCTAAATTATCCAGAAGATGACGACAAGTTTTTTGATGACTTTTTGGCTAAAACAGAAAAACATGCAAAGACAATTTTCAATTCTGTTAAAATTGAGGGGATCCAATGAAAATAAGGTTGGAAAATGAAAATGATTACCTTGAAGTTGAAAAACTTGTTAGGAATTCCTTCTGGAATGTATATCGGCCGGGAGCATATGAACATTTCATCGTGCACAACCTAAGAGGCGATAAGAGCTTCATCAACAAACTGGCATATGTCATTGAAGATGATGGAAAAATTATAGGCCATATTAATTATTCTAAAGGTGAAATTCTCTATGGAAACGAGTCAGTATCTGCAGTCATATTGGGTCCGATTTCAATTGATATTAACAGTCAAAATCGGGGATTGGGGTCAAAATTAATAAGTTACACACTGGAAATAGCTCAAAATGATAACATTCCATTTGTTTTTGTAGTGGGCGATGAGAATTATTACTCAAGATTCGGTTTTAAGAGCGCTTCGATATATAATATTTTCTTGGAGGAAACAGATGTCTCTCAGGAAAACCCATTTTTCATGATTAAGATTTTTGATGAAAGCAAAATTGAAAAAGATTTGGGGATATTCCGCATTCCTGATGTGTTCAATGTAGATGAAGCGGAAGTGGATGAATTTGACAAGAAGTTCGAATATAAGGAAAAGTTAATCAAGGAAGGGCAGTTAGGTGTTTAAATGAAATATGTGATTATCAACGGATCTCCAAGAGTGGGAAATACATGTGAGGTCATAAAGCAGGTTAAAACTAATTTGAATGGCGGATTTGAGGAAATCCATTTGGCAAAGGAGGATATTCCATTATGTAAAGGATGTTACAATTGCATTAATTTTAGTGAGGAAAAGTGTCCCCACCACAAGAAAATCAAACCGATTCTTGATAAATTAAGAGATTGCGATGGGATGATTATAGGCTCGCCGGTTTATGCAATGAATGTAACGGCCATTTTGAAAAACTTCCTGGATCATGCCGCTTATTTATATCACCGGCCGGAATTTTTCACCAAGAAAGCTTTGGTGGTTGTTACAACAGCCGGTGCGGGCCATAAAAAAGTGGCTTCATACATTGATGAGACATTAAGGCATTGGGGTGTAAATAAAGTATATAAACTCCCAATGGCCTGCGGCGGAAAAGAGGAACTCGAGACAAAAGGAATAGATAAGATTGCACAAGAATTTTCCAAGAATGTCGAATCAGGGAAGTTGCATTCCCCTAAATTTGGGGATGTAATGTTTTTCAATGTATGGAAGGCTATGGCATTATCAAAGGATCCAATTGAAGCGGATAAGCAATATTGGTTTGAAACAGGTTTGGTCAATCATGATTTTGCACCTGAAGTAAACTTAAATGTTTTGAAAAAATTGTTTGCGAAATTGATGTTTTTTATTCTCAAAAGAGTTATTAAATAGTAGACTTATAAAAAGAATTATTATATTACAGGACTGGTGATAATATGGTTGAAAAGATTGCATTGGCTCCATGCAATGGAATGAGTCCTAACGGATTGGTGTCCCGTGTTGCAGTGGGGGACTGTAGAAAGGAAGATGAGAATATAATATCTATCTGTATGGGTTCAACTTCAGCCGATATCGAAGGCAAAAACAATCAGATGCTTAAAAAATATCCGATAATTGCGGTTAACGGATGTTCAAACGGGTGTGTAAACAAGATACTTGAAAACAAGGGAATCTATGTTGCTGATACGGTTAGCGTTGGTGAAGCTTTAAGTGGCTTTGAAGTATCTGCAAAGGACCCTTTCAGATTGGATGGCGAAGCTGAAGAATGCGTTAAAATTTTAAAGGAAGAACTGATTAAAACAATAGAAAAATTGTTCTGATGAGTCAGCAGGAATATTATTTCATTATTTTTTTTATTTTTTTCGCTATTTTTTTAAATTCAGCACTAAATTTATAAATTAATCTAAACATATATTATCATATTATTAATCTATAAATTATGGTGTTTGAATGAGTGAGGATATTAAAAAAACCATTAGTGAATTACATATTTATGAAAAGAAACTTTTAAAGGAACTGGAAGCTAATCCGGATGCCACCCCAAACAGGATTGCTTCAAATACTGGTATGGATATCAAATCAGTAATGAGCGCAGCCGGATCACTTGCATCTAAAGACATTATTGAAATGCGCAAAGATGTGCAAATGATATATTCATTAACAGAAGATGGACTTAAATACGCTAACCAGGGACTTCCAGAAAGAAAGATATTGAATGTTCTGGCCGAAAAAAAACAGATTCCTATGAAGGATTTGGCCGATGAGGCAGGAATTGACAAAAAGGAAACTGGAATTGCTCTTGGATGGTTGCGTCAAAAGAACTGGGCGCAAATCGATAAAGGCGTAATCAACATCACAGATGTGGGTAAGGACTTCGCAGGCAAGTCTGATGTTGATGAAAAAGTTCTGGAACATCTTAAAGCCAATGCTGACGGTGTTAAACTCTTTGCTGATGATTTAAGGGATGGCTTTAAAAAGTTAACCGGTAGGAAAAACATCTTAAATATTAAAAAAGAAACCTCACACTCATTTAAAATCCTGCCTAAAGGAGAAGAAATACTCAACGTTGGCTTTGAAATAAAAGAACAAGCTACCCAATTAACTCATGAACACCTGAAGGAGGGTGAATGGAAAAGCTTGGAATACCGTCCATATGATATAAAGGCGGAAGCTCCTGTAATTTTTGCCGGCAAAAAACACCCATTAAGAGTAATCATTGATGAAATCAGGGAGATATTCCTGAATATGGGCTTTTCAGAAGACAATGGAGAATTTGTCGAATCTGCATTCTGGAACTTTGACTCACTTTTCCAGCCACAGGATCACGCAGCCCGTGAAATGCAGGATACATTCTACCTTAAGAATCCTTTGACATGCGATTTGCCGGATGATGCGCTTGTAAAACTCACTGCGGAAACTCATGAAACCGGTGCCGATACAGGTTCCATTGGCTGGCAATATGATTGGAGTGAAGACATTGCACGCCAAAGCGTTTTAAGAACCCACACAACCGGAATATCAACCAAACACTTATTCAATCATGAACCTCCAATTAAAATGTTTTCAGTTGGAAGGGTGTTCAGAAGAGAGACTTTTGATTATAAGCACTTGCCGGAATTCCATCAGGTGGAAGGATTGGTTTGCGATAAAGGAATTAGCTATCAAAATCTTCTAGGAACTCTAAAAGAATTCTATAAAAAATTAGGTTTTGAAGTGAGATTCAGACCTGCATACTTCCCTTACACATATCTGTCCACTGAAACCGAAATCTATCTCGAGGAAAAGGAAAGCTGGATCGAGCTTGGAGGGGCAGGAATGTTCAGACCTGAAGTATTAAGGCCATTGGGCATTGACCAACCTGCATTGGCTTTCGGTTTGGGTATTGAAAGACTTGCCATGATTAGGTATGATGTTGAAGACATTCGTATGCTCTACAAAAGCGATATCAAATGGCTTCGTGAATTGCCTACCGTTAATGGAGTCGAATTATAATGTCAGTGAAGCTAGTTTCATGGAACGTTAACGGTATCAGAGCAGTATCCAAAAAAGATGAGTTTTGGGACTGGTTCGAAAACACCGATGCGGACATCATCAACTTTCAGGAAGTCAGAGCAACACAGGATAAAATTCCTAAAAGATTAGCTGATGTGGAGGGATTCCACCAATGTTTCAATGAAGCCGAAAAGAAAGGATACAGTGGAGTCGGAACCTACTCCAAAATAGAACCTGTAAGCGTCACTAAAGGGCTTGGCGTTGAGAGGCTGGATTCTGAAGGCAGAGTTTTAAAGGTAGAATATCCCGACTTCATTTTATACAATATCTACTTCCCAAACAGTGGAATGGAAGCTAAAAGACTGGATTTTAAAGTTGATTTCTGCAATGCGTTATTGGACCAGCTTGTTGAACTTAAAAACGAAGGCAAAAACATAGTCATCACAGGGGACTATAACATTGCCCACAATCCGATTGATGTTTATAATCCTAAAAACTGCGAGGGAAAATCAGGTTATTTGCCGGAAGAAAGGGCATGGCTAGACCAGATTGAGGAAGCGGGTTTTGTCGATACATTCAGAATGTTTGATGAAGGGGAAAATAACTTTACCTGGTGGAGTTATAGGACCCGTGCACGTGAAAGAAATGCCGGCTGGAGATTGGACTATTTCTATGTAAATGAAGAAATGAAAGATAACGTAAAATCAGCTGAAATTTTATCAGACATTTACGGTTCAGACCACTGCCCGGTAACCTTGGAACTGGAGTTTTGAAGCTTGGCGATTATAAGATAGTGTTTACGTCACCAATATTGTCAATGATGGTAATATCTAATTTTTCCTGTTTAATGTATTCCCTGTCCTCTTCGGTAATGTCTGCATTGACAAGAATTGCACTCATGCCCGCATTGACTGCGCCCAGCGCATCTTCTTTGAATTTATTGCCTATCATAACGGATTTTTCAGGGTTTCCTTTCATTTTTCTAAGAGCCACATCATAGATTAGCTTGTTCGGCTTATTTTTACCAACTGCTTCTGATGTGATAACTTCATCGAAAAATGAGTGTATGTTTAGCCTAACTAATTTTTCCCATTGTTTGATGGTCAGTCCGTTTGATATGACTGCAAGACGATATCCTTGGCTTTTAAGATAGATTAGGGTATCGATGGTTTCTGGAAATGGTCTTAAAAGAGCCATTTTAACGTTGTGGTAGGTAATCATGCCGAGCGCCACCAGCATCGGATCCTCATGGCCTAACACTACTTGGGTCAATACATTAAAGTGTTTTCCATAATTGGAACCTTTTTCACGGATAATTGTTTTTAAAACACCATATGCCTCATCCTTGTCAAGGGGCAAACCGTTGTCCACCATCAATCCTATTGCCGCTTTTCTTGCGGTTTCCGCAAAATCGGATGTGTCAAGCAATGTGCCATCTACATCGAAAAATACAACACGGTCATCATCATTTTTAATCATATGGTTTTTAATATAACCTTAAAAATATTTAAATATTTAGAAAAATGCATCTAAACTTTGTTGGACTTCACCGGCTGCAAGGTCCTGCAGGTCTTTTTTGCTGTATCCGAATGAATACATAATCCTTTCAACTGCAGGTATCAGCTGATTGTTGATGTAATAGTCCTTGTCATAGTCATAGCCTTCGCTGTATTCATACGGCACGGCCCTCTGGCTGATTGAGCCTTTTCCTTTAACTATTATGTATTGGATGATGGTTCCTCGTGAAACCTTAACGCCATGTTCCTCGATTCTCTGGGCCGCCACGACATGTGGGCCAACTTGCTTATACTGGTTTAATGGTTTGGTTATCTGGGTGTGGATAATAAGTTCTTTTTTATCAACTTCGCCTTTTTTAATCCGTTTCAGGACTTTTTTCACTTCATCAATAGCCTTATTGGAATCCCCTTCTTTTAAAATAGCCATTAAAATAGATTCCTGTGTATTTTTCACTATTGGAGCCCAGTCTCTCCTAACCAATTCCAATCCTTTCGCTATGATTTCCCCATCCTCAATCACGGCATATCTTTTTTTGCTGACAAAGAAGCCTCTTCTGTAAAATCCCTCATATTCCAATTCCATGCTTTCGGGCAGTGTTGAATTGAGGTATGTCAGGAATTTCTGGGCTTGCTGTTTAATTTCAGCTTCAAGAGCAATTTGTTCTGGGCTTTCTTCAACCAATTTTTACACCTATTTTATAATTTAGTTAATGGTGTTAATATCTTTTTTTGAAGTCAATTTTATCAAAACGATGCAATTTAATTGCATTAGAATGCTTAAATTTAGGTGAAAAATAAAAATAATACTTTTCAAATGCTCTTGGACATTCATTATATATTATATTAAATATAGTTTAGTGTGGAGTTGATATTATGAAAAAAGAAAGATTAATTTCAAGTTATGACGAAATAAACGATACATTCGTTGGCAAAATAGATGGAAAAAATGGATACATAGCAGATTATGGCATAAGCGATGGGGTATTTCTGGCAATTAATGATTCCAATATGCCTACATCAGTTTTCATCCAAAACGCCTCTGAAGTCTTGAACACTTCAAAAAGCACACTCGAAAGTGCTGATGTTAAAATAGGCATTGACTGTGACAGCAACAATCTAGTGTTCAGGATGTGTGTTGAAGGTTCATTGATTTTTGCAACAGAATGCAAAAACACTTTCGGCATTCCTGATTTGAAATATCTGATAGATTGCAACATGTAGGACCTGACGATTCCTACAAACGGGGAATAGCGCTTTCAATGGAGTAAAAATACTCCATTATCCCCCAATCTGAGGATTGAACAAGGACTTTCACATTTCAATTGACCGTTAAATTTTAAATATCAGTTAATCAAATAACTATTAATCGAAGTGATAATATGAAAGATGAAAATATCAATGTTGATTCTGTAGATGAAATCGTTATAGTGGTGCCTCCGGAGGCCATTGAAGATGGAGAACTGGAAATAGACTTGGAGGAATTGGGAATTGATGTTGAAGAGTTAGGTGATGAAGTAAATATCGTAATACAGGTTGAAGGCGAAGAGGAACTTGGCGACGATATTCTGGATGATGAAGATTACCTTGACGAACCGAATGAATGGCAATTCGATGATGATCCATATAATGTAGTTTACTATGAATTTCCCGATGAAGACGATGAGGAATAATTAAATGTCAAAAGAAATTCCATATTATACCCTTGATGAAGATGGAAACTCACAATCTGTAACTTCGGCTGAAGCGTACATTGATGATGGAGACCTAAAGCAATTGCTGCTTGAGTTATTGGGTGATGATGTTTCTGATGAGGATATTCAACAAATTCTTGAAGCTGCATCAGATGAAAATTTGTCTGAAGAGGAATTCGATAAACTGATTGATGAATTTATTTTAAAAAATAAAAATTGAAATTCTTATTTTAGGCCTTAAAAATATAACATTTATATATAATGATAAAGTAATATTTTATTATCATTATTCTTTAAGGCTCTTTTTTGCTCTCAATAATTAAGTTATCAATAATCTTGCCGATGGCTTAATTGAAAAGGGACTTATTGACAGCGATTATTATATTACAGATTATATTTATTAGGTGAAATAATGGCAATTTCTCAAGGAAAATCAACAAGAAGTCCATCAGGTGCAAGAAATGTTGCACACCGTGGAAAAAGGAAATCAGAATTAGGAAGAGACCCAGCTGAAACTAGGTTAGATGAAAAAAAATTAAGAAAAATCAGAACCCGTGGCGGAAACGAAAAACTCAGGTTAGCTACCGGTAATAAGATCAACGTTACCGACGCAAACGGCAAAACCCAAGTTGTAGACATTTTAGGAGTAGTCGAAAACACCGCAAACCCTAACTACGTAAGAAGGAACATCATTACCAAAGGTGCTATCGTAGAAACTCCTGAAGGTAATGCTAAAGTAACATCCAGACCTGGTCAAGATGGTGTTATCAACGGAATTTTAATTTAAAGATTTCTATCTTTAAATTCTCTTTTTTTTTATATACTTTTTTCATAATTTTAAATACTTGTTTTTACAAATATTACTTTGTTAGTTATTATTAGATTTAGGAGATAAAATGTCAGAAGATAAAATTAATATGAATCATGGAGCCGGCGGAGAAGTCATGGCTAATTTAATCTCCAGCACAATTTTAGACAATATCACTAAAAAAAGTGTGAATGGTGGTATTAGCTTGGATGACTTAGATGATGGAGCATCAATTCCTTTAGGGGATTATGAAATTGTTTTTACAACAGATGGTCACACAATCGACCCATTATTTTTCCCGGGAGGGGACATCGGCAGAATTTCAGCCGCAGGAACAATAAACGACGTTTCCGTAATGGGTGCTCAACCATTAGCTATTTCAAACGCGATTATCATGCAGGAAGGCTTCCCGATTGAAGATTTGGATAAAATCATGAAATCCTTAAACGAAGCCTGTGAAGAGGTTGGTGTTGCAGTAATTACCGGAGATACAAAGGTGATGCCTCAAGACAAGCTTGACGGTATTGTTATGGTCACAACAGGTATAGGAATAGCCAAAAAGGGTGAAGTGGTTCGTGATTCTGGTCTTGAAATCGGCGACAAGATTATTGTCACCGGCAGTTTAGGAGACCATGGTATGAGTCTTATGTCATTTAGGGAAGGATTTGGTTTTGAAACAGATTTGAAATCAGATGTCGCTCCTATGTGGAATATAATTAAGAAAGCTTTAGATATTGGTGGAGTTACAGCTATGAAGGACCCTACCCGTGGAGGCTTTGCAAATGCAATCAATGAAATGGCCTCAAAAGCAGGTGTAGGTGTTGTGCTTGAACAAGATGCGATTCCTATAAGAGAGGAGGTCCATGCTGTTTCTGAAATGCTGGGTATTGATCCGTTTGAAGTAGCCAATGAGGGAAAAGTTGTTATGGGCGTTAAGGCCGATAAGGCTGAAGCGGTTCTGGAAGCTATTAAAGGCGAAAAGTATGGTGAAAATGCAGCAATAATCGGTGAGGTTGTTGAAGGCGATTATGTTGTCGTCAACACCCCTATAGGTGGTGAAAGAATTCTCGAAGCCCCGATAGCCGATCCGGTTCCTAGAGTATGTTAAGGTGAAAATATGGCTACAGTATTTACAAGAAGAGTAATTGCATATATCATTGATTTTTTTGTAGTTTCAGCGATAATGTGGATTTTATCTTACTTCATATTTGCGGTAATGACTCCAAGCACAGTTTATAGTGTTTATCAGTATTTCCCTTATTTTGTACCTTTCCTGATATTGATTTATTTTATATTTTGTGAAAAAAACTTTGGCGCTACAATTGGCAAATCCGTATTGTATCTTAAAGTCAAATCACAGAACGGTCATGATATTTCATGGCCTCAGGCAATTGTACGTAATCTGACAAAAATATATTGGGTTCCAATTATTTTTGATTGGTTAATAGGCCGATTTTTGAAAACTGATAGGATATTGAACAGCATTACACGTACCGTTGTTGTAAGTGATTAGGATGATAAAAAAAGTCCAGGTTCTCTGGTATCTGAATAAGGAAGATTTGGAAAACTATTGCATTGACTTTAAAGAGTATAAATCACATAAATTAGATGGTTATGAGATTGTCGATGTTGATGAAGACCTAATCTATGACTTATGCGACCGCGATCCTGACAGATTGGAGCCGTTAGGCTATTTTAAAAATAAGAAGGAACTGGAAAACTATTTGTCAGATACAATAACCAATAACGAATTTGATTTGGAGTTGGATTCTCCGGAACTTAAAAATAAAATCCAAAAGGCCATTGATTCAATTGATTTCAGCGGCGAGGATTATTATATCTCAATTGGCGAAGGAATTGGAACTGATGATGCTCGAATAGCCAGTTGGTTTGATTCGCTTAGAAAGGAGTATAACAGTTCATCCAAAGATAATGTGTGGGTTCTGGCGGTAACAGGATATGACCCTTATGATTTGTCTTTAACGGGCAGAACATTGTCATATGTGCTTGCAGATATTTTAAACGTAACCGAAGCATCACTTGATAGTCTAATCCCAAATAAGGGCCACATATCTATTGAGGAATGGAATGGGATTTTGGATAAGGTTTATAAGAAAAACAAAATCCATTTGGGCTTGAATAGGGTTGTTTAGTTCCAAATTCTTTTCATTTTGAATGTTCACAATCATTTTTGAATCTGCATGATCTGCATTTTTTAGGGTTTTTAGTTGCTATGAATGGTTTTGTACCTTCAAACAAACCGTGCATTCTCTCAATTGTGAATTTTATTGATTTTTCAACTTCGGGAGTGAACACTTCAATCCAGAATAAATTGTCTGTTCCCCTTTCTCTTAATGCCCCTTTTATTTTTCTTTCATCGCCGGTCATGTCTTTATATGCAAGACAGTATGCCCTTACCTGATTCATTGTTGATTCATAGGGGGTTCTTCCAGGCTTGTCATCGATGATTACGATTTCTTCGGGTTTCATCCATATTTCATCGATATATCCTCTAATTCCATATTTGGGAGCCACTACAAAGCATTCCCTTGACATTGTTGCGGTTTGTTTGGATGCTTCAACCGCATCTTCAAATGTGGATGGTGTCGCGTCCTGTTTAAATATGTCTTCAAGTTCTTCGTGAATCCTGCTTCCCTGGGTCATTGCCCTTGTAGGTTTTGTTTCTATGCCTTTCATGTACTCGAGATATAGCTGGTATTCACAATATCCTTGCTGATTTAACCAGCTGATGGGGAAATTGTTTTTCCCTTCAATTATTTGAAGACCTTTTATTGACGGATGGTCTTTAGTTTCATATTCCTTTTCATATCCAGTAATGTTTTTCTGTTCCATGTTTTCCTTTTTGTCAATGATAGTATAATTAATTAACTTTAAGGACCAAAGTAATCTCATGCATTATGTGAATTCAAAAAGTATACTGTCACCAAAAAATGGAATGAACCTTTACAGGGGTTGCACTCACGGATGCATATACTGCGATTCCAGAAGTGAAGTTTATGCTATGGGCCATGAATTTGAAGATATTGAAGTGAAGCAGAATGCATTGGAATTGCTCAAAAGGGAATTGATAAAACGCCCTAAAGCCATGATTGGAACTGGAGCGATGAGCGACCCGTATATTCCTCTTGAAAAAAGACTGAAGCATGTCAGAAAATCATTGGAACTGATTTACAGATATGGATTCGGGTTTACATGCATCACCAAATCGGATTTGATTTTAAGGGATTTGGATTTGCTTAAAAAGATTAAAGAAAAAACAAAGGTTGTTATCCAGATGACCATAACGACGGCAGATGATGATTTGTGCAGGATTCTGGAGCCGAATGTCTGCCCGACTTCAAGACGAGTTGACGTTTTGAAAACCTTAAACGACAATGGAATTCCAACTGTGGTATGGTTATGCCCAATACTTCCCTACATTAATGATACGGAGGAAAATATCAATGCCATTTTAGATTATTGCATTGACAGTGATGTCTATGGAATATTGTGTTTTGGAATGGGCCTCACCCTAAGGGAGGGCAGCCGCAATCATTTCTATAAAAAATTGGATGAGAATTTCCCAGGATTGAAAGGGAAATATGTTAAAGAATTTGGAAATGATTATGTTCTGCCAAGCCAAAACAGCGAGAAGTTAATGGGAATCTTCAAAAAAAGGACTTCCAAAAATCATATACTGAATGATAATGAGAAGATATTCGAGTATCTCTCAGAATTTCCTCAAAAAACCATACAGTCCAAGCTAATCTAAATGATTATATAACTTGTTTTTTAAATATTAATGTAATGAATTTTGACGATTTGAACATTTCAGATGAGATTAAAAAAGCCATTGGGGATATGGGATTTGCTAAATTAACACCAATTCAGCAAAAAGCAATTCCTCAAGCCCTAAAGGGAAAAGACATAACCGGTCAGGCACAGACAGGTTCGGGTAAAACAATTGCATTTGCAGTTCCAATTCTTGAAAGGATTTTCATTCCCGACAGATCCCCTCAGGCGATTGTCTTATGTCCGACAAGAGAGCTGTGTATGCAGGTCGCATCCGAAATCTCCAAAGTGGGAGGCAATATCAAAAAACTCAAGGTTTTAGCGGTTTATGGTGGTCAGCCAATCGGTAAGCAGACAAGGGTTCTTAAAAAAGGTGTCCATATAGTTGTTGGAACGCCTGGCCGTGTAATTGACCATATTGAAAGAGGCAATCTTGATTTAATAGGTGTTGAAAGTGTCGTCCTGGATGAAGCCGATGAAATGTTGGAGATGGGATTTAGAGAGGACATCGAAAGGATTTTATCGGATGTGCCTCGTCAAAGGCAGACATTGCTTTTCTCAGCAACCATTCCATTGGATGTTAGACGGATAGCTGAAAAATATCAGAATAATCCTGAATTTATAAGAATTTCAAACAAAAAGAAGAATATCCCTAAAATCGCCCAATATGCATTCAGATGCGACATTAAAGATAAATTTAATTCATTGATAAGATTAATCGAGGCCTATGATGTTAATCGGGCATTAATATTCTGCAACACTAAAAAAAGCGTTGATTTTGTTTATAAGCACTTGAAAAAATACGATTTTAAGCTCGACAGTCTTCATGGGGATATGACTCAGCAGACCAGAGACAAGGTAATGAATAAATTTAGAAACGGAAACATTAACATTCTGGTTGCAACTGATGTTGCTGCCAGAGGTTTGGATATTGCAAATGTCGATATGATTATCAATTATGATGTTCCTCAAAACACTGATGATTATATTCATAGGATTGGAAGAACGGCAAGAGCGGGAAGTACAGGTTTTGCATTTACTTTAGTTTCAAAAGACGAGCTTTCAAGATTCAACAATATTAAAAAGGAAAATCCCGGCAAAATCGTTGAAAAGGATTTGCCCACGCTTCAGGAAATAAGTTCCATTAAAACTAAAAAAATATTGTCCGATGCCAAATCTTTGATTGACGGCAGCGATATTGAAGATTATATCAGAATAATCAAAGATGAATCTGAATATGATGGTTTGGAATTGGCGGCGGCGTTATTAAAGATGATGAGGGAAAAATAATTATTTTCCACCATCTATAATATTGAATTTGATTTTTTCTTTTTCGAGTTCGCGTGTAAATGCTTTTCCCATGTCTCCAACACAAATCGCAAGCACGTTAAGTCCTTTACGGGCTGCATTTGCACTGGCTTGTGGAGCGGCATATTCAATGTCTATTGGCAAACCCAGTTTTTTGACTATTGCGCGTGAAACTGTTCCTGCAACGGCAATCTTATCAATTTTTTCACCGCTGTTTGTTCCTTTTTCATAGACGTTTTTAATTAAATCGATATCGCAGACTTTTGATCCTCCCTCTTTAATGGTAGGTACGATAATGACGGTAACTTCCCCAACGGTCATGTCAATGATTCCGGTTAGATTGGTCAATGCCACATCCATGCCTTCTTCAGCATCATCGAGAACGATACCTGTTGCGTTTTCCTCTTTTTTATGAGCGTATAATACTCCATCGTCCATGTATAAACCGACGATATCGTCTTTTTCAAGATTTTCTTTTGCAATGGCAGGCCAAATTGTTTTATAATGATTCATTGTTTCTAAAACTGAATCGCTATATTTCCTTAAGGTTATTGCATCTTTTTTTACTTTGTCTATGCCCTCTTGGGTTATTTTATATGGGGACCTTCCATCCTTTGAAGTGATGTATCCCAATTCAATTAATGTTTTGATATTTTCCGAAACTGCTTGAATAGTTATCCCTAATTTATCAGCCAAATCTTTTTGTTTGAGGTGAGGGTCTTGTTTGGATATTTCACTTAGTATTTGGAAATGTGTAAGTGCACCTCTTTTTTTAAATGTTTTCATAATAATCATTCCTCAATTAAAATTGATTAATTTTTATTTTTATCTTTACTAGTATATATACTAATTTGTTAGTTTGCCTTCAAGTTCATTATTGAATTGTTCAATGAAATCAGATTTTTTATCAATAGGTATATATGCGCCGCATGCCATTGAATGCCCACCACCACTTCCTCCAACATTACGTGCAATCTCACGTATCATATTTCCAAAATGAATTCCATCGTAGGAAAGTAGTCGGGAACATCTAAGAGAAACTTTAATTCCGTCAGTATCTGTTTGGGTAAATCCAATCACTGGTTTTTTCCAATTGCAATATCCTAAAATCATTCCGGTTATGGTACCTACAATTTCAGGTTTAATGCCGGTTCCATCGAAATATTGCAAGTTTTCAAGTTCAATTATATTTGAATGTTCACTGTCAGCAACTTTTTCTATTGCCTGTGCAAGATTGCGTCTGTGGTCACGGCTTACAACTTCAAGTTCATCAAGGGCCACAAACCTGTCACCTTTCAAAACCTCCATTGCAATTTTCTCTTCATGATTTCTTCCGCATGCGTTCATGGCGGTTGAAAACTCGGATGCATCCCTTAAAAAGCTGTGAGGGTCTTCTTTTAGGAAGGTATATGAATCTCCAATGATCAATTGGGAGATGTACTGAACATATCTTCCGGGAACCACCTTTGCAATCATTCCAGAAAGGCATTGGTATAGCTTGGCTTTTTGTTCCATGGTAAGTTCATTCAATGTTTTCCTATTGTTCTTTTCATCGATTCCAAGCTCTTCTAAAACAGCCATTGTTTCAGTTGTGTTATTTGTAATTGGGAGTCTTACATCATTAAAATAGGAAAGCGCAACGAATAATGGGCGTGTATTTCTTCCATAAATGTTTATGTCATTTTTAATCACTTCAAGGTATCCCCCGTCAATTGCGTCCTGCTGGATGATTTCGTTCAGCCCTTCAAAATGACCGCTTCGGGTATTCTGCATATCTCCAATAGCGGACAGGACCCCAATCCAACTCAGGTCATCATATCCGAATTCCTTAGCAAGGAAGTAGCATAATCCTCCTCCGCAAACGTAATATGATCCGTCGATGCCGTGATGCAGGGGATTTATTTCCAGATAGGTATAATCTTTATCATTCCTGTAGTCCAGTTCTCTTAAAGGGGGATGATGGTCCAGTATAATAATTTTCTGACCTTCTTTTGCTTTTGCATCTATCAGCTGACCTGAACCCAAGTCCGAAAATATGGTGAGTTCATGGTCAAGTTCAATGTTGTCCAGAACATCAAGGTTAACGAATTCGATTTCATGGTCTTTATTCTGTCTGTCTAGTATGGTTGATAGTATTGCGCCTGAACATATTCCGTCGCAATCGATGTGGGAATATACTTTAATGTTGTCGGATGATTCGATGATTTTCTTTGCTTCTTCATATTGTTCAGACATTAATTGTGGTATTTGCATGGCAATCAGTTTCTCATCTGTTTAATTTCCGAACTAACTTCACGTATGAGTTCTAATTTTGTTCCTTCCCATTCGACAAGTATTCTTCCAGATTTTTCATACCATTTTCCTGGATATGAAACTTCCTTTTGAACACTATGTTTTAGTCCTAACCTCTTAACGGCTCTTTCAACATCGGAAAGTGTCGGGTCTTTTACAGCATCCTCTTTAGCGATTTTACGCCCTTCCTTAAGAGTTAAATTTTTATTTAAATATTGCGGCCATATAGTTATCATTTTTTCACCTATTTAATTCTTTGAATAATAATTCCATCATATCTGGAACTGTGTAAGTGTCGGGGTAAATGTAGTCAACATCATATTTATCCAAGACTTTTGCAGTAATCGGACCAATGCTGACAGTTAATAGATTTTGCGATAATAATTTAGCTATTTTTTCTTTGTCCTCAACTATCTCAAAGAAATTTTCAACAGTTAATGGACTTGTAAATGTAATGGCATCAATCTCCTTATTTTCGATTTTTCCGATAAGTTCTTCGACTGATTTTTCATCCATCGGAAACAGGGATTTGTATGCTTCAGCTAAAATCACTTTATTTCCAAGCTTTTCTAATTCTTCCGGGAGCACCGCTCTTGCAGAAGCGGTTCTTGGGATTCCTATGGTTTTTCCTGTGATGCCTTGTCTTTTGAACTCTTCAATAAGGCCTTCAGCGGTAAACTCTTCAGGCATCAAGTCAACTGTCAAGCCTTGTTTTTCAGCTAATCTGCCAGTTTTATTTCCTATAACTGCTAATTTGCAATTCAAATCTTTCAGAAAGTCCGGATGAAATTTGTTCAGTGAAACGATTGTTGTTGGTGAGGTGAATATTATCCAGTCAAGTTCATCTTTTCTTGCAACTAAATCCTTAAGGGATTGTGTGTTCACCGGTTTTAAATCAAGTGTTGGAGCTAAAAATGCTTCACCACCAAATTCCTCAACAATTTCACAGGCTTTCTTGGCTCTGTCTTTAGGTCTTGTTATTGCAACGACAGGTTTTGACATCATATTACCTTCTTAATTTATAATGTTATTATTTTGTTTTTATTGGTTTATATTTTTTTTTAGTTTTGACTGTTGCAAATGTAAACAAGTATATAATATGAAAACTTATTTTTAAGTAGGTGATAAAATGAGTAATGTATTGGTAACCTATTTCTCCGCTAGCGGTGTTACAAAAAGAGTAGCGGAAAAAATAGCTGATGAAAACGGATATGACATATTTGAAATTGTACCTGAAGAAATCTACACTCCGCAAGATTTAGATTATATGGACAAGAATTCCCGTTCAACAATAGAAATGAATGACAAGTCATTCAGACCTCCTATCGCTGAGACATGTGATGTAAGCGGATATGACACTATTGTAATCGGTTTTCCGGTATGGTGGTATACCGCACCTACAATAATTAACACTTTCATCGAAAGCGTTGACTTGTCCGGAAAGACAATCAAAGCGTTCTGCACCTCCGGCGGATCAGGCATCGACAAATGTGTAAGTGACCTGCAGGCCAGCTATCCGGAACTCAATTTCTCCAAGGGAATGAGATTTATGGGTAATGCTGATGGGGCCAAAGAATGGATCGAAAGTGAATAGATAATTAATCTGAGTTGGTTGTTCATGTCAAAAAAAGTTATTGTATTGAGCTCTTCTCCTAGAATTGGAGGAAATTCCGACACATTATGCGATGAATTTGTAAGGGGAGCACTTGATGCGGATAATGCAGTTGTAAAATACAATCTGGAAGACATCAGGTTTCATGCATGTAAGGCATGTTACAGATGCAAAACTCCTGAAATGAAATGCTTCCAGGAAGACGGCCTTGCAGAAGTCCTGGATAAAATGATGGAGGCTGATGTAATAGTATATGCAACACCTGTCTATTATTACTCCATGTGCGGAACATTAAAAAGATTCTTTGATAGATGTTATCCGATATTCAGGCATCTTGAAAATAAAGAGTACTACATTATAACTGCAGCAGGTTCAGATAATGGCAATGTCTTAATTGGAATCAGAGATTTCATAAGCTTTTCCAAAAATCCCACTGAAAAAGGAGTATTCTCTGCTTTCGGTGATGTAAAATCTCAACCTGAATTATTGAAAGAAGTTTATGAGGCAGGTTTCGAGTGTTAAAAAAAATTAGGAAAGAATTGATTCTTTCCTATCCTTCAAAAGGATTTGATTTGTCATATTTTTGACCATCAACAGTTAAACTGAATTCACCATATTCAATGTTTCCGCTTAGTTCAAGAGAAGAAACAGTACTGTCACCAGTTAAAGTCCAAGTTGAACCTTCACCAACATTAACAGTAGTGTTTCCGGTAGAATTAATGGCTCCGTCAAATGCAGTGTTTTTCATATTCCAATTGAGGGTACTGATTGAGTCAACAATTATATTGCCTTCAATATCTTCACTGTCGGTGTTCAATTCACAGACTCCTCCATTTGAGCCTTCAGTTCCCCACTGATTTTGACCGGTGGCCTCTAGCAATACTCCGCTACCAAAACTCAGTCCGGTATTTTCTAAATTGATTATGCAAGCAGTATTGGTAATGTGGAACATCGGAGCAGTTGTGTATACAGATGAATCTTCAGCAATGGCTAATTCTGAATTTTTAGCTGTGAATAAGGAGGTACCTACATCAGCATCTCCACTCATACTTTGATAGATGAATACTCCACCTAAATCAACATATTCTCCTCCATCCTGCCTATTTCCTTCGGCATATCCGGTTAATTGAGAGTCTGTTACTTCAATACTGTTTTTACCTTCAATACAGGCAATCTGTGATACGTAAGCGGTACCTTTTGTATTTTCAACAGTAATATTTCCGGTGGAATAAATTAAAGGTGAACCTCTGCCGCTTTCTTTGCTGACTCCTGTATTGATTTCAGAGTTTTTGACATGAACTTGGCCTTCACCACGGTCTGTTGCAAGGGCGGCGCAGCTTTGACCATCAGTATTGATGATAACATTTTCAGCATTGATTATACCATTATAAGTCGCATCCAATCCTCTTGATTTATCGGAGTGGGTTGTTATTTTCACATTTTTGATGGTGGCTTCTGTTGTGCCGTCAGCGCTTGACTGACTGGATTCGCCTCCGCCGTTTCCACCGGATTCCGGAGGTTGTCCTCCTTCTCCTGAACCCTGGGATGAATCGCCGCTGCTTGAAGAGGAAGCTTCAGCATTGGTTACAAAAATCCCATTTGATCCTTTGGAATCAGTGTTTATTTCAACATCCGAAATGTCCAGTGTTCCGTTGGTGTTTACCAGAATGGCGGAATTCACTCCATAAAAATCAGCATCGTCACCACTTGTTGCAGTATCGCCGCTTTTATCGATTATGGAATTTGCAAGTTTTAATGCTCCTCCATTCTTGATTAAAACGGTATTGACATCTGCGCTGTCAGTGTGGTAATTTCCGTTACTTTCGTCTAAGATTTCAGAGTCAACAACAATGTTTTCCCTGTCTTCCAGAGCATTCGCATCAATATTAATTGAATTGCTGATAGTATCATTTGAATTCGTAAGTGCAAAGGCTCCTGCACAAATTATAATCAGAATTGCAATAATTGCAATAACGTATTTTCGGTTCATAAAAGTAATAACTCGAAAGTATTATTTAAATATTTGTTAAAAAAACATTGCTTTTATGCATAAATTGTTATAATTTGACGCATTTTATGGGTTAAGTAAAATCTTTGTCCCAATTGCCGTTTTCTTTTTCAAGGGTAATGGTTAAAACACTGCCGTTTTCCTCATAAACTCTTTCGAAGCCGGATTCATGGGAGTTATCGCTGCCAACATCTTCAGTGTAATAAACTCCGATAAACAGCCCCAATACTGAAAGTAGAAATATGAGCAGTATAATTGTGTCTTTCATATTCATCATAATAATTAATTAATTCTCATAGGTTATAAAATTAGTAGAAAAGTATTTTAATACCTATGATTAAATAACTATTGAAAAGCTTAATGAGGTGAAAATATGAAAGGCTTTATTTTATTAGTATTTGCCATCATCGCAGCTGTTTTAGTTGTTGGTGGTGCTGTTGCATATCAAGTAATGAATGAAGTAAATATTGGTGCCGATGATGCTGATTCAGGATTAGTCGGCAAATTAATTGATAAAGTAAGTAATGTTGAATCTTCAGAAAGTTCAAATTCAGATTCGGAGGGATCAATTATGGATACTGTAAACGATATTGTTAAAGAAGAAGTAAAATTCAATGCTCAAAATGGTGAAGGATATTATCGTGAAGTAACCTATAAAGATGGTGGATTCAGACAATTCGATACTGAAACTGGTGAATTGATCGGTTCATCATATGAATCCGACCAAGACAAGCTTCCAAGTATGGAATGATTAAATTGATTTTAAAAGATATATTGCTTCATTTCGACATTAATGAAGACTTGCCGGTCCATCTTTTGAATCAAAACTTCAATAAAGTGTTTCTCGATGGGGATTTAACCATTAGGGGAGATACTTATAAGATAGTAGTTAAGACACGCCAGAACGTCACTCATATGATGTTTATCAAGCCGAATGAGGAATTTCCACTTGTCATAATGTCCGAACTTCCAAACGGCTTGTTGAACGGTATGAAATTCGGACGAAGCGAAGGCGAAGAAATTCCAACTAACAAACTATAACTACTATTTTCCTTTAATTTTTAACTATTTTTATATAATATTAACTTCTAAAATTATATTATAATAATTTAATAATTTTGTTGATATCATGGACAAAAAAGAGTTAATTAATAGTGGAAAAGTAAAAAGCGTATTTACCACAGATGAAGACGACAAAGTAATCATCGAGTTTAGAGACGACATGACCGCCGGTGACGGTGAAAGAAAAGAGGTAATGAACGATAAAGGATTGTACAATGCAGTGATTTCTGCTAAAATCTTTAAGGTTTTAGATGAAAACGGCGTTGAAACCCAATTCATCGATTTGCCTCAACCTAATGTCATGATTGCAAAAAAGCTTGACATGATTCCGATTGAAGTGATTGTGAGAAATATCGCTACAGGAAGTTTAGTCCGCAAATATCCTATTGCTGACGGAACCAGATTGGAACCGCCGGTCGTACAGATGGACTTTAAGGATGATGAATACCATGATCCTATGTTAAACGATTCCCTTATCAAAGCATTAGGAATCGCCACCCAGGAAGAAATCGATATCCTAACAGAAAAGGCTTTAAAAATCAATGAAATCTTAACCAAATTCTTCGCTGATGCGGGAATTATTTTAGTCGATTATAAAGTCGAATTCGGTAAGGATAAAGATGGAAACATTATTTTGGGAGATGAAATCTCACCTGACAGTTGCAGACTATGGGATAGCGAAACATTGGACATGCTGGATAAGGAACTGTTCAGAAAAGGAAAAGACGATGAAGTGATGGATGCCTATATTGAAGTTTACAATAGAGTTATTCCGGATGATGAAAAGGTGATTTAAGTGTTATTCGATATTGAAGTTAAGATTTCTTTAAAAAGCGGTATGTTAAACCCTGAAGCGACAACAATCGAAAGGTCTCTTGATTTGTTGGGTTATGAAGTTGAAAATGTGAAGACTGTCGAAACAATCAAGTTCCAAATGGAAGGCGAAGACAGGGAAGTTATCAGGGAAAACGTCACTGACATGTGTGAAAGATTACTCTGTAATCCTGTAATCCATGATTATAAAATCAATGTCATTCCACAGAACATGGCCTGTGGCAAATAAGGTGTAATTATGAAAATTGGAGTAATTAGATTTCCTGGAACTAACTGTGACCGTGATGTGGCACAGGCATGTGAACTGGCTGGCCTCAATCCGGAATATGTCTGGTGGAGTGAAGAAAAACTAACGGACTATGACGGGATTGTCATTCCGGGAGGATTTTCATATGGAGATTACCTGAGGGCGGGTGCAATGGCTTCAATCACACCGGTCATTGATGGAATCAAGCAATTGGTGAAAGAGGAAAAACCGGTTTTGGGAATCTGTAATGGTGCACAAATTCTGGGAGAAATAGGACTCGTTCCGGGAATTTTCATCACAAACGAGAATCCTAAATTCAACTGTGAATGGGTGGACTTGAAAGTCGCAACCAACAGAACCCCATTTACCAAGGCATTCAAAAAAGACCAGACTATTGCTCTTCCGATTGCTCATGCAGAAGGAAGATTCTACACTGAAGACATTGATTTGTTAAAAGACCAGGACCAGATTGTTTTGCAGTTTGAAGGCAAAAACCCTAACGGGTCCATGGAAGCCATTACAAGCGTTTGCGATGAATCCGGTCTTGTCTGTGCGATGATGCCTCACCCAGAAAGGGCATGTGAGGAAATATTCGGTTCTGATGATGGTTTAAATTTCTTCAAAGGATTTTTATAATAATAAGTGATAAAATGGTAGTTTATTTAATTGGTGCAGGACCTGGAGATGCTGATTTAATAACTCTTAAAGCTGTAAAAGCTCTAAATAAAGCTGATGTTGTTTTGTATGATTATCTGGCTAATGATGAAATATTGGCTCATGCTCCTGAAACTGCAGAAAAGATATATGTAGGTAAAAAAGCGGGAGAGCATTATAAAACTCAAGATGAAATCAATGAGTTGATTATTGAACAAGCTCAAAACCATGAAAATGTTGTAAGACTTAAGGGAGGAGATCCTTTTGTCTTTGGCCGTGGTGGAGAAGAGATATTGGCTTTAATGGAACATGATATCAAGTTTGAAGTAATTCCAGGTGTAACTTCAGCTATTGGAGCACCAACTTCTCTCGGACTACCGGTAACTCACAGGGCAGTAGCGACATCAGTTACAATCGTAACCGGTCACGAAGACCCGACAAAGGCCGAAAGCCAGGTTCATTGGGATTATACTGCAGATACATTAATAATATTGATGGGTATCGGAAACATTAAGGAGAATACTTCAGAAATAATGAAATATCGCTCACCAGACACACCGGTGTGCGTTGTTGAAAGCGGAACATTGCCTGAAGAGAATCTTGTATTCGGCACATTGGAAGATATTTCAGATAAGGATATCAACACTCCTGCAATAATGATTATTGGGGATGTTGTGAACATGTATAAGGACATTTACGATTATCAAAGGTGATTAGATGTGTGGAATTGTAGGATGCATACTAAAAGAGGATAAGAATGTGGCACCTATTCTGTTTGACTGCATATCCAAATTGGAATACAGGGGATATGATTCAATAGGTCTGGCCACTTTCAGTGATGAAAAACTCTACATTAAAAAGGATAAGGGCAAAATTGCTGAAGTGGATAAAAGTCTGGACCTTAAGGACATGCCCGGAAACTTCGGGATTGCTCATGTAAGATGGGCTACCCATGGTGACCCCTCAAAATTAAATTCACACCCTCATGTTGATGAGGATAATCATATAGCTGTAGTTCATAATGGAATTATTGAGAATTATTTGGAAATTAAGGAGAAATTAATCCTTGAAGGGCATGTTTTCAAATCAGATACTGATACCGAAGTGATTCCGCATTTAATCCAGAAGTTCATGGCGGAAAAATTCGATTTGGAGCATGCAGTGAGAAAAACAATCGACGTGATTGAAGGGGCTTATGCGATAGCAGCAATCAGTGTCGACGAACCTGATAAAATCGTTGCAACACGTAAGGACTCTCCATTGATTGTTGGGATTGGTGAAGAGGGATATTACCTTGCTTCCGACTCCCCGGCCATTTTAAAATATGCTCGTGACATTATCTATCCTGAAAGGGGAGAGATTGTCATTTTGGATAAGGAGGGCGTTGTTGTTCACGATGAATTTGACAATGTGGTGAATAAGGAAATCGAGACAATCAACTGGACACCGGAAATGGCTGAAAAGGAAGGCTATGACCATTTCATGATTAAGGAAATCAACGAACAGGCAGTGGCCGTCAGAAATACTCTAACTCAAAAGGACAATATTCAAGAGATAATTGATGATGTGGGTGATTTGCAAAGGATTTGTTTTGTGGCTTGCGGAACTTCCTATCATGCCTCATTAACCGGCAAATACCTGATAGAATCTCTTGCAGGCATCCCGACTGATGTCATTCTGGCTTCCGAATTCAAGTATTCCGCAAATACTTTAAATGATAAGACATTGGTTATTTTCATATCCCAATCAGGTGAAACTGCAGATTCCCTCAAGGCGCTGGATGTGGCGAATGTTACTTCAAAGACACTTGGAATCGTTAATGTTGCAGGTTCATCAATTACCAGAAGAGCCCAATATGTAATTCAAACCCAAGCAGGTCCAGAAATTGGAGTTGCAGCAACAAAAACCTACGTTGCCCAATTAACTGCAATCTATCTGTTTGCGGCATTGATATCCAAAAACATGGAGCTTTTAAAGGAACTTGATAAAGTGCCGGATTTCATTGATGAAGCTTTGGAAAGCGTTGATCTGGTCAAGGAGTTATCAAAAAGATATAACTATGCGCGCGACTTCTTCTATCTGGGCAGAGGATATTCATATCCTACCGCACTTGAAGGAGCATTGAAACTTAAGGAAATCACATATATCCATGGTGAAGGTTATGCTGCCGGTGAATTGAAACATGGTCCTTTGGCTTTGATTGATGAAGGAATTCCTGTCGTGGTTGTAATTCCGCCTGGAGACAATTACAGGAAAACCATGAGCAATTTGGAGGAAGTCAAGTCACGTGGAGCTAATGTACTGGCTATAGGTTCTGTTGATGATGAATCACTTAAGGCAAAGGCCAATGACGTGATTGCAATCAATGGTGATGTTAAAGAAATTATTGCTCCTCTTGTTTATGTTGTGCCGTTGCAGTTGATAGCATATTACATTACTCTTGAGAAAGGCCATGACCCTGACAAGCCTAAAAACTTGGCAAAATGCGTCACAGTGGAATAATTTAATTTTGTAGCTTAAATCTGATTTAAGCTATTTTAATCTATTTTTTTCTTTCTAACTTATCAGATTTTGGCTGACTTTTTATCTTAAAATGTAATTGTCATTTGTTTTAAGTATAATGTTATTTCAGATAGTTGCATTCTTTTTCAATTAATCTTTTTCATAAGATATTCATTTTAAATTTATTCAGTCTTTTATTGTAAATTTCAATCAATCTAATATTATTATAACTATTATTAACTTATTATTGCTTATTTATTCAAAATTAAACTTATTTGTGCTTATTTTGAAAAACAAAACCTTTTTATACATTAAACAATTTATACTTTAACAAGAGCAAAATGTTAAATGGGGTTAACGTTATGTTTAATAAAAAAATTAGTTTAATTTTAATTACTCTAGTTTTTATGTTGTCTCTGTCAGTGGTCGCTGCTGCTGATTCAAATTCAACTGATGACATGATTTCTAGTGAAGTGGATGAGGAACCTCCATCGGGAGAGGAAGTTGTCTTATCCGCTAATGAAAGTACCACTAGCCAGGTTAGTGATGGAAACTATACATTGACCGGCAGTGATGTAAGCATGTATTATAAGGGCGGATCCAGTTATTCTGTTGTATTGCGTAACGGAACTGGCCCTGTTAAAGGAGCCAATATCACATTAAAGCTTAATGGGGTAAGTTACTTAAAAACAACTGATTCATCAGGTAAAGTTTCTGTTCTTTTAGATTTAAAGCCTGATACATATACCATTTCAGCTATTTTTGGAAATCTCACTTTGACCAATAAGATTAAGGTATTGCCTGTTATCAAGGCTAAAGATGTAACCAAGACATATTCCGGCTCAGCAAAATACACTGCCACATTTTTGGATTCAAAAGGAAATCCTTTGAAGAACACCAATGTCAAGTTCAAATTAAAAGGAAAGACCTACACCAAAAAGACCAACGCAAAAGGTGTTGCAAGCCTGGACCTTGATTTGAAGGCCGGAAGTTATGTGGTATATGCAATCCATCCGAACGGTTATCAGGTTTCTAATAGAATCACCGTCAAATCCTCAATCACAGCCTCTAATCTTAAAAAGTATTATTTAGGTTCCAAAAAGTTCAGGGCAACATTTTACGGATCCAACGGCAAGGTTCTCAAGAAGAAATATATCATATTCAAAATCAAAGGATATACCTATTATAAAAAGACAAATTCCAATGGTGTTGCGACTTTAAAGATTCTCTCCACTCCGGGCACATATAAGATTCAGTCAATTAATCAGAATACCGGTGAGAGAAAAACCAGCACAATCACTGTTCTATCACCTTTGTCTGCCAAGTCAATGAAGGTTTTCACCGGTGTCACATCTAAATTTGAAGTTACACTGCATCAGAAGAATGGTGCATTGGCAAAGAATAAGAAGATGGTTGTATATGTTGCAGGTTCTAAAAAGACAGTTAAAACCAATTCCAATGGTGTTGCAACCGTCAAATTCAATCTGGCAAAAGGAACATATACATTCAAGGCCGTTGATCCATATACTAAATATACTATAAGCAAAAAGGTTTATGTTTATCTGGCTTCAATAAAGGCATATGATATGGGAGCAATCGCCAATCAGGCTTCATCATATGAAATAACCTTATTGAATCAGAACGGTCAGGTTGCAAAAAATACTTATGTGCAGATCAAACTTGACGGCGTGGTGCATAAGGTCAAAACCAATTCAAAAGGTGTCGCATCTGTAAAATTCAAATTGGGTGTCGGCAAATATAATGTCGTTTGTAAAGATTTAACAACCGGTTATCAAATAACCAAAAAGATCACGGTAGTTGAAGATAGAATGGGAATATCTTATGACCAATATGGTGTTTCTGAAGATGGAATGACTATTTTAGCAATCGGCAGACCATCCGCATCAGGCGAATTGTCAAAATATGGTTATACATGGTATATGGTAGAATTCGAAAGAACCTGTCCTCATTGCGGCAGCCATGAGTTATACTGGGGTGTCTTTTGGGCAGGAGATGAGACATCTAACTGGGGCGTTTTCCCGGAAACCGGAAACAGTGAAGGAGGAAGCGTTGAAGGAGCGATTTTCTGTGCAAACTGCGACGCCGATTATTCCATATTCGGTAAAGAACATGTACTTTCAAATCCGAAACAGTTAAAATCAATCTATGGACCAATCGATTCTACAAAAGATATGGCCTATTTGCTCAAAAGCGGGAATTATGTGAGAATCTAATTTCCCCTCTTTACTTTTTTTAATCTTTTTTTCATTTCAAGAATTCTATCTGTAGAATTGCTTGATGAATCCTGTTTTTCACTGTAGTCGTCTTCAACTTCCACGATATAATTCGCTTCGGGGGATGTTGTGGAGGGAATATTCATTTTTGCAAGGTTGCGTTCAACACGTCTCTTGAGCTTCTCGTCATCCATTTCCTGACCTAAAAATATTGGTGTTTTAACGGCTGATGAGATTTTGGTATTGTGGCGGGCGGTGTGTCTTTCTTCAGCTCTCGCATCTAAAATGTATTCGCTGGAATTGTTTAAACCAGGGTCCCTGAATGGAATTCCCACGTCGGATAATGCTATTCTTATCTCATCGTTTTTCGGAAGAGCCCAGTCAAGCATTTCAGTATTCGGACTGGCAAGGGTTCCGCCCTGCATCCTTCCGAATATCGGACCCAATCCAATATAAAAGCCGGATTCAATAAAACCTGCCCTGACGGGTGCCGATGAAGTGTATGTTGCAACTATCCCATCATCCTTGATTATTCGTCTGAATTGCTTGAAAAATTCGACTGAGAATAATTCAGGAGCCATGTTCTGGCTGAATGGGTCCAGGAATATTGCATCATAGGCATTGTCTTCAAGGCCCTGTACAGTTTGCCTTGCATCTTCAATAAACACATTAATGTTGATGTTTTCTGGAATTTCTGCAGTTTCCAGACTCAGGGTTGCGTAATCCTGTGCAATCAGCTCATTCTCTATGGCTTTTTTGGTAATGTCATGTTCCGGTATTGGTGATGGCACCAGAAGTCCGCATGCAAAGGTCGCTTTTGATATTTCAACCATGTCTATTTTCAGATTTCTTGTTGAGTTTTTCATGAAGTCAGCTATCGCCGCTGATGAATTATATCCGAGCCCGGCACATATGTCCAGGATGGCGATGTCTTTTGAATAATCGAATTTCATCGGCTTGATAAATTTCTCAAATGACTCACTTATTGCACCGGTAGATGTATGCAACGTTTCAACTTTATGGTTTATTTCTTTTGAATTAATAGAATAAGATCCGTCATCTGTTAAAACAAAATAATTGCTGTAAGTATCAAAAAAATTAAGTCTGTATTCATTATTTCGACTACTTTTTTCTTTGGCGAAAGTTTCATTAATCAAATCGAATATGTCGTCACTGATTATTCGGGCGTTTTCTTCATAACTCATTTTATCTAAATGATAGTTTAGTTTGTGAAACTTTAAATATTTGATTATTATTTACAACCCATCATTAATTTTAAAGTCTTTTTTGAGCAAAATTTATATAATTTCTAATTTAAATGTTATTTTAATGAATTATAGTAAGGTTAAATAAATGTTTGAGATAAAAGCAAAAGACGGAAAAGGCCGTGTCGGAGTTCTAAAAACAAAACACGGTGATGTAAAAACACCTGCACTAATGCCAGTTATCCATCCCAGAAAACAGGCCCTGGACGTAAGCAAATATGGTGCAGATATTGTAATTACTAATGCCTATTTGATTTATAAAGATCCCGAACTAAAACAAAAAGCCATTGATGAAGGATTGCACAAGCTCATTAATTTCGACGGACCCATAATGACTGATTCAGGTTCTTTTCAGTTATCCGTATATGGAGATGTGGAAATTACAAATAAGGAAGTCATCGAATTTCAGGAAATGATCAAAACGGATATCGGAACAAGTTTGGATATTCCGACCGCTCCTTTTGTAGACAGACAGCAAGCAGAAAGCGATATGGAAATCACAATTGAAAGAGCCCGCGAAGCGATAGATTATAAAAAAGAGCAGAATATGGAAATGCTGTTAAATTCCGTAGTCCAGGGTTCAACATTCCTTGATTTAAGAAGGGAATGTGCAAAGGAACTGTCCGCTCTCGATGCCGATTTGTATCCGATAGGCGCTGTTGTTCCTTTGATGGAATCCTATCACTACAGGGACCTTGTCGATGTAGTGATGAACTCCATGAAGGAGCTGTCAGACACCGTTCCACGCCATCTGATGGGTGCCGGACATCCGATGATATTCGCATTATGCGTGGCTATGGGATGCGATTTGTTTGACTCTGCAGCTTATATTCTGTATGCGGAAGATGACAGGCTTTTATCAACCAGAGGAACATTCAAGCTGGAGAACCTGCAGGAAATGCCGTGTTCATGTGAAGTCTGTACAAAATACACACCTGATGATTTAAGGGCAATGCCTAAAGAGAAGAGACGGGACCTGATTGCCCAACATAACCTTCATGTATCTTTTGCGGAATTAAGATTAATCAGGCAGGCGATTTATGACGGAAATCTGATGGAACTTGTCGAGGAAAGGTGCCGCGCACACCCTGCACTTCTGGAAGCCCAAAGGCAGCTTGGAAATTATTCCGCTGATTTGGAGAAATATGATCCTAGAAGCAAAAAATCAGCATTCTTCTATACCGGTCCCGAATCATTATGCAGGCCGGAAGTGTTGAGGCATATGCAGAAATTACGTGAAATGCCTAAAAAACGCGACCTGCTGATATTGCCTCCAACAAAAAAACCTTACTCTAAATTTATCTCAGGAAAACTCGGCGAATTCTATATCTATGGTGCTGAACAGGAATTGGATTTGGAAAACACTGATTTTATGGTTTTGGACATACCTTTTGGTTTGATACCTCTTGAAATAGATGAGGTTTATCCGTTAAGCCAGAATGACGCTCCAAAAACCCGTGATGTGGACAGCATTGAATTCATTGAGGATTTCATCACTGAATTCGTCGAATACTATGAACAGGTCCTCATCCATTCAAGAATCATTAAGGACTTGGAAATAGGTCTTTACAATAAATGCAGTTTCGAGGATATCAGATACCAGAAGGATGATGTCAAAAAAGTCAAGGCAATTGCAGATTACCAATTTGGAGTCGGAGCGGGTGACGCATTGTTTAAGGGCAACATCATAATAGAAAAAAGTAAAAAAACAGGTAAAATAAGACATATCTATGACGGAAAGGTGCTGATTGTCAATATGAGGGCATCCGATTCATATTTGATTCTATCGAAAGAAGGTGCCAAAAGGCTTCACAATGCAATGCCATATCCGCAAAATCGGGTTGTGGTAAACAAGGACTCAGAACCATTCGCGCTCGATGGAAAAAGCGTGTTCTGCAAATTCGTCGTTGAATGTGATGAGGATATACGTGCAAAAGATGAAGTCCTGATAGTGAATGAGCAAGACAAGCTATTGGCTTACGGAAAGGCATTGCTCGGAGCATGTGAAATAGAACAGTTCGAAACAGGACAAGCCATTAAAACCCGTAAAGGAATGAGAAAGTGATATTATGAGTGATAACGATAAAGTGAATACCGGTCATCATATTGAAGATAAGGAATTGATAAAGAATGCAAGAAAGCCTGTTGGTGAGTTGGGCCATCAGATTCTTGACAGGATGAACAAATCCCATGAGGCCATGGCGCAGTGGGGCGTAACCCATTTTGAAATTGCCCCCGACAGCAAGATATTGGATATCGGATGCGGCGGCGGAAGAAACATCGAAAGGTTTGCACAGCAGATTTCTGAAAGCGGCAGAGTCGTTGGGATTGACTATTCTGAAGTGAGTGTTGAAAAATCAATAGAACTGAACAAGAAATCCATTGACAGGGGAATCGTTAATGTACTGCAGGGATCTGTTTCAGACATGCCATTTTATGATGAGACATTTGATATTGTGACCGGTTTTGAAACAATCTATTTCTGGCCGGATTTCATTAATGATTTAAAGGAAGTGAATAGGGTTCTTAAAAAAGGTGGTTTGGTATTTTTCTGCAATGAAGCAGTCTATCGTGAGGGGGAAATGGAAAAATATGATGATTTGGTAGAATTACTGGATATGAAAATATATTCTGAAGATGTTTTAAAGGAATCCCTTGAAAAAACCGGCTTTAAAGATTTTAAGGCCTACATTGATGAAGATAATGATTGGATTTGTATTACTGCTTTAAAAATCTGATTTTACCTTATTTTTCTCATTATGGCGAAACCTTTATATATAATTAAAACATATGTTTACTTGTTGTTAGTTTTTATGCGGTGTTAGTCCAGCCTGGTTAAGACTCTAGCCTGCCACGTTAGAGACCCGGGTTCAAATCCCGGACGCCGCATTTTTTATATGCAGTCGTGGTATAGTCTGGTTATTACTTGGGCCTTCCAAGCCTACAACCCGGGTTCGAATCCCGGCGACTGCATTTGTTAATAACTTCTTTTTTTAAAATTCTTATTTTGTTGAAAAAATACTTTATTTTTAGTTAATTTTATATAATAATAAAAATAAAATATGAATAATTAAATTAATTATTTAATTTGGTTTAAGATTATTAATTAAGGTGATTTAATGGTAGGACT
>NZ_JAFQXT010000043.1 GCF_017406825.1 Methanobrevibacter sp. | reverse complement strand
TTTCATATTCTATGTTTCCAACAAGTTAATGACACATCAAAAATTATTTAAAGTTTAAATTCATTAAGTATTAAAAGAAAAAATGGAGGTGGCATATGAGGTTTTGGAACCCTGCTGCTTTTTTCATAAGCTTAATGATGAGTATGATAATGGCAATAATTTTTGGAATGTTTGTTCCCTATCTTTTAAATATTCCAGGGCTTGAATGGGATTTATGTCTGATTTTATGGCCTGTCAGATGGGTAACTGCATATTTACTTATAAATATTGTAATCTATCCAATCGGTTTTGGATTAGCAGAACTGGTATTCCATTTCAATCCTGACCGTGATGGCATGGGTCTTTGGAATCCTGCAGCATTTTTCATAAGCTTAATGATGAGCTTTATAATGGCTTTGATATTTGGCCTTACAATGGGAATGTCAGTGGAATGGTTATTTTATTTATGGCCTGTCAGATGGGTAACTGCATATTTACTTATAAATATTGTAATCTATCCAATCGGTTTTGGACTTGCAAAAAAAGTTTTTGGATTTGACCCAATGGCAGAAAATACTTAAAAACTTTTTTTTATTTAGTTATTTTTTCAATTCAGCTAAATTCTCTTTTAGCAGTTTATAGATATTTTCTGCACCGATGATATCATCATCACTGACTTTCCAGCTTGAAGGGTACAATATGAACGGTTTGGATTGGTCTCCACCGGCTCCACCATGGCTTCCAACCAATTCCTCAAATGCACATACCTCATCAGCTTCCTCATCATAGAAACTGTTAACCAGTATGTCTGGCGCATGTTCAAATGAGCTTGTTCTTTTTAGATGTCTGACTATATTGTCTCCAAATCCTTCAAGAGGATTTTCACCGTCAATCTCACCACTGTCAAGATAATATGTTCCATTTTTACCCATGGCAATGTCCCCATGTTCCCGGGATTTTACCAGAATAAAACCGACATATTCATTGTTTATGAGGCCAGGTATCAGTTCAGGGAAATAAGTGTTGAGTTCCTCATATGTTAGTCTTTGATTCCATTGTGTCAAATAAATCATTGCAAGATTGCCTGAAGCCAGCACGATGACTTCAGAGTCACTTAATTCTTCTTGTTCTTTTTCTTCTTTTTTTATTTTTTTCTCGTCTCTTGAAAATGGAGAAGACCCCGCAAAGTGGTCTTCATCAGAACTCAGTTTTGCAAACACAGTCATATCTTCCGGAAGCAATGATTTAACAAAGTCCTCAAAGGTTTGACCATATCGCTGGGTGAATGTGGCTCCGTTAGTCTGACCGTGGTCTGATTGAATCACGAATTGATAGTCCCTAGGACAATACTTGTTTGCATCAATCAAGTGCTTGATTTGCTTGTCCATTTGCCTTAAGGCAATCCATGCGTCGCTGTCCCTGACTCCGGAGTGGTGCGCTATTTCATCATAACCTAAGTATGTTGAGTATGCAACATCAACATCCCCAACCATCATATCTCCAATTAATGTGGAAGTGTTGATTTCCCTCATAAATACATTTGTAGTGGCCCTTGTTGGAATGTACATTATTCCGCGCCTTATTCTTGGCCTGACATTTTTTATTGAATGTGTGATTTGTGACCAGATTTCACGTACAATGTCTGCAAGAAACAGGGCGATTATACGTGCAAAATAACTTGGATTGGAAAATACTGAGTACCATGCCTTATTGTACAGTTTCTTAAAGTCCATTATCTTACTGAATGTAAATATCACATTATCAGTATCTCCAGAGAACAGATTGGATCTGCTTGCCCCGTTATCCGCCAGCAATCCATCCCCATTTGAAATCCTTGCCTCTAATTCAGGCACTTTTGTGATTCCGGAACATTGCATCATCTGATTGCCGTTGCTTTTTTCAATCCATCTGAATGCAACAATGCCTTCGTTGTTGCCATGAAGAATTCCTGCCTGGCTGGCACCGGTTTGGGAAGACAGATCAGTTTCCCACATTCGAAGATTGTAATCGTTGCTTTCAATCATTTCTTTCATAGTGGGCATGTCTCCCCTTTCGACTGCTTCACATAAGACTTTATAGGCAAGCCCGTCAATTTCAACAATTATCACTCCAGGATAATTTTTGACTTCACTTTTTCTTTTCTTTTCCGCATCATTTAAAACGGCCCTATAATACGAACTGTCATCCTCAATTGTTATCAATGAAGACAGTATGGTTGTAACGGCGGCCATTCCCAATGGGGCGAGAATCAGTGCGGCGCCTTTAATTTCTATCCCAAACATAGGCGCAAAAATCTGAAGCAGAACTCCATTCAGAATCAATGTTCCCACACCGAATGTTAAAATTAGAAACGGCATAGCTATTCTTGTTAAAATAGGCCATAATATTGCATTAACTAAACTGATGAATATCACTAAAAGCATTATGTCTCCGGATTGGCTGATTTCAACTCCCAATCCTAAAAAACTTATCAAATATAATCCTATGATGTTTCCAATAAATACAATTAAGCTTCTTTTCAAGCTTCTTTTTGGGGTTTGTTTTTCCTTAAAAATTTCCATAATGCCCATATCCTTTATCTTAATATGTGCAAGAATGCCTCGACTTCTTTAAGTCGGGAGTGAATTGCACAAATATTGAAGGTGCAGTGAAAATAATTCTTTTCAAATGCTCTTACTAATGTTATATCTGTATTAATATTTTTAATTTTTTATTTTAATCAATAATAATAAATACTGAAAACGAGAAATAGTTATACTGTAAAGAGCATTTTACTTTTTAAGTTTTAACATTTTCACTTGAAAAAGTGAAAAAAATAATTTTTAGGAGGAGAAAGCATGGAATCAAATAAAATCGCCGGAATATTATCAATAATATTAGGATTAATTTTCATAATTTTCCCTATTATTAGCACAGGATTAGTATCCATCATGATTGGGCTAAGTTTAGTATTCTTAGGTATAGCATCACTATTTTCTGGATTTTCAGCATTTAATGTTGTTATTGGAATTCTTGCCATTATATTTGGATTATTATTTATATTCAACCTTGATGCATTGTCATTCCTGTTAGGAATACAATTCTATATCATTGGAATTATAATAGTTTTATTAGGTATTGCAGGTCTGCTTTCAGGAGACGGCGCATCAAAAATTCTTTCAATATTTATAATAATTTTGGGTATTGTGCCGTTCATCCTTGGAGCATTGTCACTAACTACTCCGTTATTTGCAGCAATACTAATAGGCGTAGCTTTAATCGTTGAAGGCGTAAGTTTATACATCGCAAAATAAACATTAAGCAATCTTTTGATTGCTTTTATTTTTTTAACCTTTTTTCGAATACAAACCTAATACATTAAAAATAGTAAAAAGTAGTATATGGTTTAGAATTTTTCTAAAATCCTAGCATATACAGCTTTTAAATCATCATCTGATTTTTCATAAATTCGTTTTAGAATTAGTTCGGGTGTACTTTTTGCGAGGAAATTCATTTTAGGAGTCCTATCTACAATCAGATTATAATTTTCGTCTAATCCTTTTGCTTCAATACCATCTACACGAATATTAGTGTAGTTCATCAATTCCCTGGCCATATGAGTGACAATAACACCATAAGAGTTTGATTCTTTAATCATATCAATGAATGTGGATATGATTTTAACGGCTGCATCAAGTTCAGTGATTCCTTCAAGTTCATCTAATAATACTAACTTTTCACTATTTGTGGTGACGATTGGTATGAAAACGTTTAAAAATGATTCGAATGCACCTGCATCAAGTGATCTTTTCTTGGAGAAATGATAAATTTCATCAAATAATTTTATCTCTGCGGTATCCGCACTTACAGGTAGGCCCATCTGAGCCATAAGTGATATTTGTGTTAAGGTTTCAAGAAGTGTTGTTTTTCCACCGCTGTTTGCTCCGGTTAATAAAGCAATGTTTTCATCTTTTGTGAGTTGATAGTCTACTTTCTGAATATCCTCCTTATCCTTTTTAAGCGCTAACTCTAAGTGCAATGCACCATTTAATTTAATTTCCTCATTAAATTCGGGTCTGCATAAATCATATTCATATGCAAAACTTCCTAGGCTAAATTCATAATCGAATTTAATGACATCTTCAACTTCTTTTATTGCCTTGTCCTTAATGGAGTTTAGTTCAATGGCCGCACTTTTTTTGATATCGAAAATGTCGTTTTCTTTTTTCGAGGATTGTTCTAGGGTCACCCTTTGTATTTCTGTTTCATCAATTTGGATTGGATATGTTCGAAGATATGGGTCAAAACTTAACCCTGTTTTTTCACGAATAATTTCTTTTCTTTTATTGATAATTTCATCAAATATTTTACTAATCTTTGGAGGAAAGTTGTTGTTTAATAGGTTGAGAATTTCATCTCCTTCAAGATCAACATGTTTTATAGAGTTTTCCAATTCCTCATCCATCTCATCTTTAAGGGAAAAGACAAGTTTCTCAATATCAACTTCTCTTTTATCGATGATATTCAACTCATTGATTATGGGAATGATTTCCCCAAGAACACTTTCTTTATTTCTGATTTTTTGTATCTCATGAACTTTTGAGAATAGCTCTTTATTTTGAATAAAGAAGTTTATGATTATCTCAGGAACAATTTCATAATCGTTTTCCTCAATGTTAATCATAATCAGGTTAGGCATTCCTTCAAAATCAAGCATTCCCTGAGAATAAACATAAAATACTAAATCATAATTCATCATTTCTTCTTTAAGTAACGGAGAATCGGTAGCGGTAATGATGGGATAATATTGATTTAAACCCAAATCGGTAAGGTAGGAATTGTCCTCATCACTTTCAACAATGATTGCTTTGCTCGGATCATATTCCGGTTTTGCCTCTTCAACTTCCTTCAGATTTTTCATAAGGCCTCTCAACTTGATTATAGGAAGTTGTGAGACATGCTCTTTCGCATTCATTACAAAATCAAGTCTTGAATTTATCTTATCGATATCTTTTGATGGAGAAAGCAGCAATATCCTATTTTTGGAATATGATGTATTTGAATAAGCCAAAATCTTATTTATGATGTCGTCATAAAGCTCCATCGCCCTATCGCTTTTTATAAATTCATATTCGGGATTGTTCAAAAGCTGATTCATTATCTCAATAGCTTTTCTCTGACTTATTCCTTCGATATTTGCTATTTTTTCAACATCCACATTATCAACAATCTTTTGAAGTTCCTCTTCTCCTCCAACGCTGTTGATTATCTTTTCAGAGATTTTATCCCCTACTCCTTTAATGTTTTGCAATGTCATTTTTTCTCCGCACATATTTACCAAACCCTTTTTGTAAATATAGTCTATATATCAATATATATTCGATTTTTGCGAGAGCATTTGAAAAGTATTATTAAAAATTAGCAAGGGTATTTTTAGGACTGTATTTTTCAAGTTCCTTTTTGTCAATAGTTCCGTTCAAAGCTTTTTTATAAATATCGACCACTCTATAGTATTCATCGTCTTTATATCTTCCATCTATTGAGAAGTTAGAAAATCCAATGTTTTTCAGGTGATTGATTTCTGTGAGTAATGAAAGTTCGCTGTCATCGAATATGATCAGTTCATCACCTGAAATGCTTTTATGAATCGGATGCCTATTGCTTTTGCTATCGATTAGATAATTCCTATAATCCTTTTTACTTTCATTTCCATATAATATCGGATATCTGGTCTTCATCAGTTCAACTGATCCTTGAACCAACATTTCAACCTTATTCGGATTTTTGGCATAGGTTATAATGTCTTCATAGTCCTTTTTCCTCAATTCCGGTGAGATGGTCACTAATCTATAGTTTTCAAGACTGTTTATGCTTTCATTGTTTGTGATGTTCATTGAATACGGACCATACTCTCCATTAAAATCAGCACTCATGATTGGAAGAGAGCAGTGCATCCGGTTCAAGATTCCCCGTACTTTATTCAGTGATTTAATCAACTTGTCATGAGCGATGTCAGGCCATTTCCAGATCAGTTCATAGTCTTTATCAGATGATATCTCAACGGATTTTTTAATAAAATCAATCATGTAACTGAGATTGTATTTTTCATCTTTAAGGATTATTAATGAATCATCCGCAGGAGGAATCTCCAGATAGACCCTTCTAACCCCATCAAGGTTTTCCAGATGTTTTAAATTGTTTGTATAAAATGAAATGTTTGCTGCAGTCTCTTTTGAGGCATTTTCAGTTTTATTCAATATGATCTTTTTGTATTCATGTCTGTAAAAGGCATTAACTTCATTTTCCAATTTTTCAAATAGGTTCCTTCTAAGAGCATTGATCTTGCTGATTGGAATGAATAGTGTTCCATCATAGTTAACGTTGATTTGAGTAATTTGGTAAGGGTATTTGTCCCGTTTGGATAATTGTTTTTTGATTGTTTCTGCACTCACACTTTTTTTAAGAGGCTTTTCAAAAGGAGTATCTCCCATCACCTCCGTTTTAATTTCCCTATGATTTGCAAGTGTCAGCCTGGCCTTAAGGACGGGTAGCTTATTTTTCAATGAAAAAGTCAATATCAATTTTGATTTGACGTAACTTGAACCCTTATTTTCAATTTCCTTTACCTGTTTAGCCAGTCTGTTTCTTTTTGTCAGATACACGTCAGATTCATTTAAATCGAAATCGGATTTCCTGTTTTGCCATACTTTTTTAACAATCAAAACTTTATTTTCACGGGTTAAATCCTTAACCGGCTTATTCTTGCCCTTATTGAAATGGTTTAGCGTCGTTATGAGGGGGTCATGGGATATTTCAAAACCATAGTCCCTGTCATTTTTCACCATCAACAGTCCGTCTCCCCTTTCAGGAATTGTTTTCAGTGAATCATTCAGGCGTATTGCAAGTTGGTTTTTGCCGCCGCTGATTACGCGACCTATCCTTAAGCCAATGTGTCCTGCACGTATGCTTCTTTTGGAGGCATTTAAAAACTGCCCTTCACTAAAACCCCTATTGAACACTAATTTTATTTCTTCTGATGTGGTTTTCTTCCCGCTTTTTAGCCTGTTCAATGCTTTTCGGTAGTTGCTTACAACAATGGCCAGATATTCTTTCGACCTCATTCTGCCTTCAATCTTGATGCATCGAATATTCAACTCGGAGATTTCCCTTAAATGATCAAATAAGCTTAAATCGCATGGAGAGAGATAGTAATCCTGTTTTTTTATTCCCTCAATCCTATATTTCTGACGGCAAGGTTGGGCGCATGCGCCTCGGTTTCCACTTCTGCCTCCCTTGAAACTGCTCATCAGGCACTGTCCAGAATAGGAATAGCATAATGCTCCATGGACAAATATTTCA
This sequence comes from Methanobrevibacter sp., assembly GCF_017406825.1. Taxonomy (GTDB): domain Archaea; phylum Methanobacteriota; class Methanobacteria; order Methanobacteriales; family Methanobacteriaceae; genus Methanocatella. Next base: position 76,234 of record NZ_JAFQXT010000043.1, on the reverse strand, counting down.
AGCTCCATATCAGTTTTGAGATTTTCAATTTCTTCTTTTCTCATTTCACGTGGAAGAACAACCCTCTTAATGCCTTTGCTTTCAAGCCAATCCAATTTCATTTGGTTTTCACAGGTCATCTGCGTTGAAGCATGGATGTTTAAATCGGGCAAATGTTCATTAATCAAATCAACAAGTCCGATGTCCTGCACAAGAACTGCGTCAACGCCGATTGCATATAGTTTGGATAGATAGTTTATAACATTTTCAAGTTCCGATTCTTTAATTAGCGTATTGACGGTAACGTAAACCTTGACATTATGCATGTGGGCGGTGTTTACGGCTTCCTCTATTTCTTCCAATGTGAAGTTTTCGGCAAACTTCCTTGCGCCATAGTTCTTTCCGGATAAATAGACGGAACTGGCCCCTGCATTGATTGCCACTTTCAAATGGTCCATTGATCCGACCGGAGCAAGCAGTTCAGGAATTCTCATGCAACCTTCCCTCAATATAATTGCCTTTATTGATGTAGGATTGTGAGAAATCCATAATCTGGTATTTGTATTTGGTCAATTCCTCTTGGTCCTTGTTTTTAAGACTTTCATTATAAATTGATAAGATTTGTGAAGTGTATTTCTCATTGGAGTATCTGCAGTCCAGAATCAGTGAATCAAGGCCGAATTCCTTTATCTCATTAATCTCTTCAATCAGACACAAACAATCCTTGTTTATGATGTGGCTTTGCCTGTTGTAGTCGAAAAATATTTTGTATTTGAATTTTTTCCTTTTTTTATCTTCTAAAGTCGCATAATCAGCATCATTTGAGATGATGAAGTCTTTTCCATCGTTCAAATTGGTGAAATCATCTTTGCTTACAATAACCTCCAGGTTTCCATTGACAATCATTTCAAGGTCAATGTTTCGGTCATGATTTCTTTTCACCACTTCTTTAATCTCTTCGCCAGAAAGCTCCGAGGACAATATCAGTGATTTGAATCCGGATGCATTCAAGTTATGCACACAGAAACTGTTCCACACGTTCAGGTTATGATTTCCATGTATTGAACAGTCAAATATCTCATTCATTGCAGGATAATCTCCCATTACGGAAATAATGATTCCTTCGTCCTGCAGTTCCTTAACTATTTCGTTGCATCTGACGGCATCCTCTTCGGATATGAATGATGACAATACCCATACGAACTCTGTAGGTGCAGCCATCAGACTGCCTTTCTTTAAAGTTTCCTTAATGTTTTCAAAGTAATCTTCAGGATTGTTGTAATGGCAGTTCCCGTCAAAATAGATTCGTTTCAAATCAAAACCTGAGGCGGCCTTGATTTGCGCTATGTCATCAATGAAAATGGATAATTTAGGAGTTTTCTTCTTGATTTTGCCGGGATTTTTTTCATAATCTTCGAAAAACTTGGTCAAATCCTTGCGGACAGCTTTAACGGATTTTTTGGTAGGAGTGTAATGTTTCAACAGCAAATCGGTTGCCGTGTCTAGGATTTCACGCCTGATTTGGTTAATCTCACCGATAGGTATGAAAATGTCTTGGGGCATGTTGTTAAAGCGGATATTCTCTATATAAAACGGTGTGCCGCCTGTCTTTTTCAATTGCTGTTCAATGACTTCTTCACTCACCGGCTTGTTTTTGGCCTTTTCGAATTTATCCAATGTCTTGTGCCTGAAATTGATCAGTTCGCCATCCAAATGATATTCGACTTTGGTAAACAGGTTCAGCTTATCATCCCAGGTAAGGGACAGATTAATCCCCACATTGCTTTTAATTGTCTCCTTTTCGAATTGTTTCAGATAATCGTGAGTTGATTTTGAATAGCTGATAAACACTTCGGTTCCGACTTTGACAAGACGGGTGGTGTCAATGATGATTTCGTTTTCATCCTGCTTGATGATGTTTTCCAGATATATTCCTTTGATTTTCCCGTTGTATTTAAAGGCGATTCCGTCTCCCGGTTCTAAAATGACTGGAATCTCCTTGTTCTTAATCTCAATCGTTACATTGGTGTCTTCAATATTGACGATGTCTCCGATGTAGAGTCCTTCATGGCCGGAATGGCCTCTGCCCATGACATCTCCCGGTTTGTCCCCCATCATGTATCCGTTGGTGAACTGTCTGTTGAAAACAAGGTGTAGGTCTTTTTTATAGTCCTCAACTGGCTTCCCGTCGATGATGTTTCTGTAGCTGTTTACGATGGTTCCGATGTAATCGCCGGATTTCATTCTGCCTTCAAGTTTCAATGATTTGACTCCCGCTTCCCCAATCTCTTTCAGATTATTGTAGGTTGCAAGGTCGTGTGTTGATAGGAGATATCCGTTTCCGATATTGTATCCTCTGTATTTCAAGCGGTATTCCCGTCTGCAGGGCTGTGCGCAGGCTCCTCTGTTGCCGCTCCTGCCGCTGTTGTATGAGGACATGTAACATTTTCCGCTTACACAGTAACATAGTGCTCCATGGCCGAATACTTCAATGTCCATGTCAATGTTGTCCTTTTCAAGCTGTTCTGTGGTCTGTTTAATCTGTTCTATGCTGACCTCCCTTGGAAGGACAACCCTTTTGATGTTGTTTTTGGCGGCCCATTTGATTGAGGAATAGTTATTCAAACCCATTTGGGTTGACGCATGAACCTCCAAATCAGGAATGAATGTCTTTAAAAGCCAGATTAGACCAAAATCCTGCACGATAACAGCATCCACTCCAATCTGGTATAATTTGAATAAGTAATTCAGGACATCAACAATCTCAAAATTGTTAACCAATGTATTGACGGTCACATGGATTTTGGCGCCGTTCAGATGAGCGTAGTTCACAGCTTTTTCAATCTCCTCGAAGCTGAAGTTTTTTGCATATGCTCTTGCACCATATTTGTGTCCTGCAATGTAAACGGCATTGGCACCTGCATTAACTGCAATTGTCAACACTTCAGGTGAGCCTGCCGGTGCTAGTAACTCTTCTAAAACCATTTTCTAATTACACCTTTATTTGATTTATACATTCTACTTTTTGTAATTAATTATATATTAAATTAAAACATATTCTATGTTATGTACATAGTATTTGAAGGAATTGATGGTGCTGGAAAATCCACCCAAATCAGAATGTTGAAGGAATGGCTGGAGGCCAATGGGTTCAGGGTTGAAACATTGGTAGAGCCAACAGATTCTGAAGTCGGCAAACTCATTCGCAAGATTCTGCAAAGGCCTGATGCCCAATCAGATAATGTCCAAAGGACTTTGGGTCTTCTTTTTGCGGCAGACAGAATGCTGATTATGGATAAACTGGATGATGAATCCAAAATCATAATTTCAGACAGGTCATTTATTTCTTCAATGGCTTACCAGGAACCTGCAGAATGGATTGAGGTTTTAAATAGGTATGCCAAAAAACCGGATTTATTGATTCTGCTTGATTTGGATGTTAAAAAGTCCGTTTCAAGGACTTCCGGAAAGGACACCTTTGAAAATGAGCAATTCTTAACTGGCGTTAAGGAGAATTACCTAAAAATAGTTAAGAATTATGAACATCAAATCATTGATGCAAATAATGGAGTAAATAAAGTCTCATCAGATATCAAGAAAGCTGTAGCTCCATACCTTGGAATTTGTCCTGATTGCATAATGTGAATCACGAAACATGATTCACATAGGGATTATGGGTTAGTTTCATAATCCAATTTCTTTTTGCTTCTATTTTGGAAAAATTTGATTATGATAGGAACGATTATCATGATATAAATAGGGAATATCATATAACCCAGAAATTTGCCGACTTCAGGTATGCAGCAATTTTTAAGGATGGGATAGATAACAGTTAAAATAATTTCATAACCGATAAATCCTGCGATGAATCTCATAATTTTGGATTCCAAATTTCCGTCACTTGTGAATTTTATAAATCTGCGTTCTATAATCCATGAAAGAGATATTCCTATTCCCAAACCTGCATCCTTGAATGCATCAAGCATCATTTCAGCGGGGTCGACAATTAATTTTCCTGCAGCATCATAATCCATAGGATAAGATTTTGTCACTGCATAAACCATAAGCAAAATTGAAATAAGAATCCCTGCACCAGCTATGATCAAATCCATATTCGGATTATCCCCATATTTGTCGAATACCTTTCTGATGATAATCAATATAATTAAAGAAGATATTATTGCGCAGATTACATCAGCAGGAGTATGCACTCCTAAATAGCAACGGCTGAAACAAACAAGCAGAAAACAAATGATTAAAAGTATTTTCAACCCTTTACGAATGTTTCCATATAATGCGCCGCCTCCAAATAATGTGGTTGCTGCTGTTGAATGGCCACGTGAAGGAATAGCCTAAATCATCCATAGCCTCGTCTACCGGATGCACCTGTGAATTGAGTATCCATGGACGATACTGACATACTCCAATTTTCAAAAATCCATTGAATAAACGACTGAAATTAAATGAAACCAATAAGAATTCACCTAATTTTTTGTCTATGCACCAATAGACAATTGCAAATAGAAATAATACATTTCTCAAATCCGTTAAGTACGCGCACGTTAAGAAAAAGGTATCGAAAATACCTCCAGTAGCTTCACGTAAAAATTGTAAAAATAATAAAATTGAAATTCCTAAAATAAATATCACCTTAATGTAGAGTATTTATCAAAATACTCATTTAAAAAGGTTTATTCTAAAAAATGGAATATTATGATAAATTTAAAAAAAGATAAATGAGATTAGATTATTTTTTTAATTCTTCTAATCTTTCACGAATGGCATTTTCAAGGAATTCTCTTGTTTTAACAAGTTCCTCATATTCTCCAATAATTTTAGGGCCGAATTCAGTTTGTTCCAATTTGATGTCGAATTTTTCGAAAGCATGTGCAAGCATTTGTTCTCCAACACCATTTGGTATGCCCATTTCATATTCTTCTTTTTCTTCAGCCATTTAATCCTCCTCCATATATTCTCTTACTGGCGCAAAGAATTCAATTAAGAAATCCTTGATTCCATTTTTCAAATCCATTGGATGTAATTCTCCATCACTAAAGTCTTTGATTAACTCATCATGAGTAAGTTCAATGTCTCCACCGAACTTTTCAGGCCTTTTGATAAGTAAAGTATCTTGATTTGGGAAAACAAATGTTTCAGCTATTTCAATCATAGGATTTCCGTCAATTTCCCCTTGAGGGCAGAAACTTTTCTTGATTTTTTTGGTGATTTCCTCAACGCTGTCATCCACTGCAATGTAGTTTCCTTTACTGGAACTCATTTTAGCATCACCGTCAAGACCATGCAGTAATGGGGTGTGAATACAGACAGGTACATTTTCTCCAATTTTTTCCAAGTTTTCACGTGCCAACATTTGGATTTTCCTTTGTTCCATTCCTCCAAGAGCCACATCAACTTCAAGAGCAGCCATGTCAACGGTCTGCATGATAGGATATATTACGCTGGCCACTTTCGGATTGTCATCTGCACGGCTTACCTGATCCATACTTCTTCTTGCCCTTTTTAGAGTTGTCATTGTAGCTAACTGATAAACTTTATTGGTATAATCAGGGTCTAATTGGAATGATGAGCCGAGAATGTATTCTGTTGTTTCATCAAGACCCAGAGCCTCGAAACATTTCTTGTTATACTCTGCAGTTTCGGAAATTTCTTCAATAGTTCCTTTACCATTTAAAAATGCATGATAATCTGCTAAAAGGATTTTAATTTTAAAACCTAACTTCTGTAATTGTTTTAATTTCTGTACGGTTACAGCATGACCCAAATGGATTTTACCAGAAGGTTCATAACCGGTATAAGCTATAGGTTGCTCTTTTTCGAGCACTTCTTTTAATTCTTCAGTATCTATAACTTCCAAGGTTCCTTCTTCAATTAATTGAATTTTTTCTTCAATATTCATTTTATCACTTAAATCAATAAATAAATGTTATTTTCAATTCTGATAAGTTTTATTTCATCCCCAACATTTAGATCTTCGTATCTTTCGTCCATATCTAAATCCACGGCCGAATAGTCAATCGGGTCTAAAATCTGTAAAAACTGCGGAGATTTTGAAATGATTGTTGTGGTTTCTATTTCGGAGGACTTTTTAACAAGTTCAATGTTCTCCATGTTCTTCATAGGAATGTTATGCTTTTTATCTGCAGAAATCTCCACTCCCACAACGCTATTTTTTCCTATGCTTGTTACTTTTATTATTTTGCCTTCATATCTTATAAAATCGTCAATTTCAAATTCGGGAATTCTGAGTGAAATCCAAATTCTGTACAATCCCTTTCCTGTAGATTTGTCTTCGCTGATAAGTCTTGGGGATTCCTTTATAATTCCTCCGAACTCTTCCTTTAAGTTTTCAGCAACTTTCTTTCCAGTTTTAAAGGAGCCGATGTAATAGTCATATCCCTCTTTTAGTTTGGCAATTTGAGGGCAATATGCTAATTTATCATTGCTTGATTGCTTTATCAAGGTTCTTTCAACAATCTCGTCGGCTTTAGCATATTCTTCATTTTTTATTTCCCTTGAATCTGCTCTAAACTGAATCACGGTTTCATAATAACCTGATTGTATTTTGCTGCATGTCGGACAAACGGTTTTTAGGATTTTCACTTCACAGTCATGTGTCTCCTCGATTCTGGTTCCGCGAACTTCCCCTGTTGCCTCAACATAACAGTCAGCTATTGTGCCTTTAATCTGTTCAATTTCAAGGTTGATAATCTCATTTTCAACTTCGTCAGCTATTTCAATGTTTCTTTCGAGTGCTCTGTAGATGATTTCTTCTTCAGGAATATTCTCTTCACTCCATTTCCCTTCTTCAAGCTTGCTATTGCAGTGGCTGCAGATTTGAATTTCAATACGTTCTGGCAATGTTATAAGTTGAAATTCTTTTAAAAAACAGTCTATGCATATGTCGCCAACCATTTTTTTATCTGTACTTCCGCACTCTGGACAAAACATTGTATCGGTAAAAAATAAGTAAAAAAGTAGAATTATAATGATTTTAAAGGTGCTGTTGCACCGCATGCAGCACATTTAAGCAAGAATATTCTACCTTCTCTGATAATTCTTGTATCCGGTCTGTTACATTCGTGACAAATAACGTATTTGTCCACATAATCTTCAATTCTTTCATTAATCAGGTAATGTGTGAATTTACCTTGTAGAATTGCTCTTTGACCTTCTATATTTCCTGCAGTACCTAACTCTCTCATTAAGAATTTTAATAAATGTTGAGGGTCTCTGTTCAAACCTTCTGCAACGTCTTTAAAATTTTTAATAAATGTTCTATTACCTTGGATATCTGAATAAGCTTTAGGAATTTTGAATCTTTTGTGTTCAAATACTTCAGGAGGTAATTGGTCTATTGCTCTTTCTAATAAATCTTCGTATTTATCCATAATTATCTCTCCTTATTAAAACTAGTATAAGTATAATAAATTAAATATGATTTTAATCATTTATTAATGTATTGTTAATTAGGGGCATTTAGATAATTTCCAATGATTAAAATTAAAAGTGAAAATTAAGCTATTCTGAAGTAGCCGGTAGTTGGTTGATAAATAACTCCTTTTTGAACAAGATTTCTTACAATTTGTTCAGTTTTGTCTTCACTTACACCGTACTTTTCACTCATATTTGAAATCAATACATTTAACGGAGCATCGCCTGCAAATTCTTCTTGGAGAAGTTTTATCTCTTCAGTCACTCTTTGGATTTTGTCTCTGTCGGATTTTGGAGTTCCTCCGCTCACAATATCCGCATCAATCTGACCGGTTTCAGGGTCAACACCCACATCCTTAAGACAGAACATTGTTAATTTAACCGCTTTTTCAGCGTCTTCTTTTTCAACTTTATCCTTAAGTTTGATTTTTGCGCTGGCTTCTGCCAAACGAATGATAGCTTCTAATTGCCTTGCAGTAATGGTAACAGGGCCTTGCTCTTCAGGATTGCTGTTCCTTGTGCTGACATAAAACTCTTTTAAGACCTGATTGGCTTCATCTGTCAGATGAGGGTTGACATTTTTACGCGCATAAGCGATGTATTTTCTAAGTAATTCAGGTTCAATTTCATAGTCAACGGCATTCTCTTTATGCATTTTTAAAATGTGGTCTGCCAATTCCGAATCCTTTTCCCTGCTTGGTTTGTCTTCAATAACGAAAATCAAATCAAAACGTGAAATAATCGGAGCAGGCAAATCAATTTGTTCTGCAAGTACTTTGAACCTGTCAAATCTTCCAAATTTAGGGTTTGCAGCTGCAAGAACAGAACATCTTGAGTTCAATGTTGCCATAATTCCTGCTTTTGCGATACTTACGGTCTGTTGTTCTAATGCCTCGTGAAGTGCCGAACGGTCTTCAGACCTCATCTTGTCAAGTTCGTCAACACACACGTTTCCCTGATCCCCAAGAACTAAAGCACCTGCCTCAAGAGACCATCCGCCAAGCTCATCCCTGACCGCTGCGGCAGTCAAACCGGCACCACTTGTACCTTTACCACTTGTATAGATACTTCTTGGAGCCAGTCTTGAAACGTATTTCAATATCTGGGATTTACCGATACCAGGGTCTCCGACAATCAGAATGTGAATGTCTCCTCTCAATTTGGTTTCATCTTCGAGTTGTTTGGCGGCACCTCCAAATAGCTGGAGTGCAATCGCTTCCTTAACTTCTCTGTATCCTTTAATTGATGGAGCAGTTGATTTAATAATTTTTTCGTAAATATGAGGGTCCTGTGACAATTCAATAATCTTTTCTTCATCTTCCTCGGAAAGATGCAACTCTTCAAATTCCTGTTCCAAAGGTTCAATGTGATTGACATATATGTAGTTTTTGAATTTGCCGCTTCTTTCTTCCCTGAATGTTCTTAAAGTGCCGGTGATTCTTACCTTGTCTCCGGGATTCAGTTTATCAACCAGATCGTCTTCAAGAATCATCAGCATCTGTTTAGGTTCACTTCCTCCGGACAAATTCTCTAAAGGTTCCTGCATTCTTGCGGTCTGGGTGTCAATGTATTTTGATTCTTCCTGAAGCAGCCTAAAAGATCTTCCGCCACATTCGCTACATAAAGAAGGTTCGATTATGTTATTTCCAGATGTCTGTTCGACCTCATGCAATCTCATGCATCCTCTACATTCAAAAACACCAGTTTCAATACGAGGCCTAATTTCATCTGTTTTCCTTACAATTCCGTCTGCAGAAACGAATGTTCCTATATACTTACTTAAAAGCTCTTTGAGAGGCACTAAGTTAGTCAAGTTTTCAAAACGGATATTGATGTCAGCATCTTTCACTAGGGGGTCAATGTTTTTTATTGCGATTTGGGCAGCTCCAATAACCTCTTCAGGCTTTTCGATTAATAAATCTGCCAAATCCGGATCAAACATCTCTAATGATTGGTAATTTACAGTAAGTGATCGCTCATCAGGATATCTTTCAAGTATTTTGAATACATCGTCCTTATATGATGTTGCAAAAAATTCTTCAAATTTTGCGGTTGATGTTTGTGTTTTATTAGTAGAGTTCATTATCATAATATTATATTTTCATACTTTAAAAAATCTTGCATATGTGTGTCAAAAAGTAACATTAATATAGTAATATCCATAAATTAATAACTAATAAATTTAATTGATTGAGGGTAATATGAGAAAATCCAGATTACGTTTATTCAAATCTACTTCTATGTTAATTTCCGTTCTTGGAATTATCATGATAATATCCACAATTATTGTAGTAGCTTATGTAGGATACAGCATTGTTTCTACAGGAATTACTAATGAAATATCTTCAGGCACACAATATGATGAGCTTGCAGAGCTGAAAGCGGAATATAATAATTTGTCTGTCAAGTTCGACGGCATAAAACCTTCATATTATGCGGGTGATGCTGATGATATTAAAGTTTACAATGATGCTAAATTGGAGCTGACAAGGGCAAATTCGGCCATTGAAAATGTTCAAAGTGCTCTTGATGCAAATAAGCCATCCAATGAAGTGGATAGTAGAATCAGTTATGCTAAAGAAAAGCTTGATATCGCTAATCAGGCATACAATAATCTTTAATCATTTTCTTTTTCTATTTTTTTTATAAGGCATATATTCTAAGCCCACAACATACATTTCAGAGCTTTTTTTACGTGATGATGGAGGTTTGGTAGTTCGCACATGTCTGAATTTGTTTTTAAGAGAGTCCAGCATGTTTTTATATTCAGGGCCTTGAAATACTTTCATGACAAGATTGCCTTTTTCTTCAAGGATATTTTCAGCTATTTCAATTACCACATTCACCAAATCAATTGACCTAAGCTGGTCAATGTTTTTAATGCCGCAAAGGGAAGGGGACGCATCGGACATAATCACCTTTGCCTTTCCGCCAATCAGTTCCATAATTTTTTCCTGAACTTCGGGGGTTGTAAAGTCGCCCCTGATTCCAAAATAGTTCTCTTCATGGAATTTTTTGAATCTGTTCAAATCAACGCCAACGACGATTCCTTCCTCTCCAACCTTTTCCAGAGCGACCTGTGACCATCCGCCCGGGGCGGCACCAAGGTCAACAACGGTGTCGCCTTCTTTTATGAGTTTATATTTTTTATCGAGCTGTTTTAATTTATAGGATGCTCTTGAGCGGTATTCCTCTTTTTTAGCTCTTTTGTAATAAGGGTCATTATGCTTTTCCATTTGCCATTTGCTTCCCATTTCAATCCCTCGGATATTGGTCAAAATCAAGTGCGCTACATACTGGTGAGCCGATTTTTACAATTTCGACATCCACTTCCTTATTGTTGATTTCAAGCAGCATAACTGTCCTATCGGCAAGTCTCGGCACAATCGGACTGCCGGGATTCAGGAGTAAAACGCCGTCTTTCTGTTCTATTTTGGGTTGGTGTGAATGTCCTGAAACCAATATGTCGACATCCAATTCCTTTGCCAGATATAATAACTGGTCGCTGTCGGCTCTCGGATAAACTTCTCCATGTATGACTCCAATTTTCAGACCTTCGGTTTCTATAATTTTTGCTTTAGGGAGGTTAATTCCATTCGCCCTGTCCATATTCCCCTGAACCGCAATTACCGGAGCCAGTGTTTCAAGCTCGTCAATAACTTTTGGAGAAGTCAGATCTCCTGCATGAATTATCAGTTCAACATTGCTGAATGCTTCAATAACCTTTTGCGGTATTATTCTTGCTCTATCAGGTATGTGGGTGTCTGAAATTAAACCAATTAACATTTTTTTCAATCCTTAATTATTCAAGTTATATTTTGTTTATCATTACTTTTAAAACTAATTATAAAACTATATAAATTGATAAAAACAAAGTATATATATCATTCTTTTAGGAGAAGATAAAATGGGCGAAGTTAAAAAGGAAGATATTTTAGATATTTTGGCCGGTTATGACAAAAGCGAAATCACAATAGCCACTCTCGGAAGCCACACTTCTTTACATATTTTGCAAGGTGCAAAGGCTGAAGGATTCAGAACAGCTATTGTCTGTCAAAAAGGAAGAGAAATTCCATATCAAAGATTCGATGTTGCCGACGAATACATCATCGTTGATGAATTCAAAGACATTGTTAATGAAGATGTTCAACAAAAACTTAGGGATATGAACGCAATTGTTGTTCCTCATGGGTCTTTTGTTGCATATGCTGGTCTGGACAATGTTGAAGACAAATTCAATGTTCCAATGTTCGGAAACAGGGATGTGCTCAGATGGGAAGCTGAAAGAGATAAGGAAAGAGCATTGCTGGTTGAAGGTGATGTAAGAATACCATTCAAATATAATGACCCTTCAGAAATCGACCGTCCTGTAATGGTTAAATTCCCAGGTGCAAGAGGAGGAAGAGGTTACTTTGTAGCATCCTCTACCGAAGAATTTGACGCAAAAATAGACGCTATGAAAGCTCGTGGATGGTTAGATGACAGTGATGTGGAAGCAGCTCACATTGAAGAATATGTATCCGGATGTAATTATTGTATCCACTATTTCTACTCAGCACTTGACGATAAGGTTGAATTGATGGGTATGGATACAAGATATGAATCAAGTATCGATGGTTTTGTAAGAATGCCTGCAAAAGACCAATTGGACATTGATTTAAGTCCTTCTTATGTTGTAACTGGTAACCACCCTGCTGTTATTCGTGAATCATTACTTCCACAAGTGTTTGACATTGCAGATAAATTAACTGAAAGTGCTAAAAAATTAGTTGCTCCAGGATTAAACGGTCCATTCTGTATGCAAACCTTAGTAAATGATAATCTAGAAGTAATCTGTTTCGAAATCAGTGCAAGAACTGACGGTGGTACAAACACATTTATGGATGGTTCTCCTTACTCATACTTAACATATGGCAAACCAATGAGTATGGGTAGAAGAATCGCTCTTGAAATCAAGAGAGGTATAGAAAGAGATGAATTAGAAAAAATAATAACATAAATCTGTTATTATTTTTTATTTTTCTTTTTATTTTTACCGATTTTCTGTTTTTTTTCGTATTCTTCCAATGCTTTAACACGACTTCTTTTTGTCCATGCTCCAACCAGACCAACAAAAGCACCAACTGCAAGAATCAATATTGTCAATGCCATAATTCCGTCTTCGGTAAGGAAAAACCCTTCAAATGTTCCCATATATCCCTGGAATGTTAAGACAATGATCGGTGTTGATGCGATTGCACCTGCGATTGTTCCAAGTTTTATATTGTCCTGGCCATATCCGGCATATAAAAGTCCTATTGCTGAAAATGGATAAAACCAGTCCCAGAATTGATATCCAAATAATATAAATGCTCCGGCTATTGCCGCACCAAATATTAAAGCTTTAAAATTTACATTTGTGAATTTTCTCATTTTATATCTCCAAAAATCTTAATCTTTGGAAGCTATTGCTCCCCCTATGGCTCCGGTAATTCCCATGACAATTGCATAGTAAATCAATGATTCAACAATTTTAACCAGGCTTCCAATTCCGGAGAGAGTAAATCCTGTCAGGCCTCCGAAGATGCCTAAAAAGCCGCCTCCAAAAGTTGCAACTAAAATGAATAATATTGCAGTTACAATTGTGCCTAGGGTTCCTGCAAGCGCAGCATTCCATAAGCCTCCTAAAGCTCCTGAACGGGCAATGTATCCTACAATAAACCCTATTATCAGCAATCCGATAAAGTCATAGGGGGCAAAAAACGCTTTTACCATTATTGTAAGTATGAAACCCAATATCACTGCACTCCATTTGGCCATAATATCACTTTTAATATAATATATTATATTTTATGGTATATTTAATTATTAGGGAATTTTGTAAACAATTATAATTTAAGTTTAAATTTTTCTAAAAATTTTTGCCAGTTGACTATTTGTTAATAGATGTCTTTTAATTTGTCTTTGATCTGGTCAAGTATTGCCTGATGCATCCTTTTTGTAAATTCTCCTTTATCATTCTGATTCAGGACATCCAGATAACCCTGTGAAACCAAATTAAATGCAAAAGGACTTGGAATTACAGTGTTGATTGTTTTTATTTCCATTTCGCCACTGTCTACCATGTTAATAATTTTCAAAGCATTCTTTATGTCCATATAGTCTTCCATGGCTTCTCTTCTTGACTCCTTTAAGATTGGGAAGTCCTCATCCATATCCTGAACGAACTTAAGCAATATCTTTCCCCGCACCTGTTGGCGGCCGACGGATTTTGACTCTCCCTTATATCTTCTGAGCGTCATCAATGACCTTCCGGCGCAGTGTCTGAAACGGGAAGCCAGTGTTTCGGTTTTGTTGAGGGAATTTGATAGAATAACCTCAAAATTTTCTGGAGTCAATTGTTTAAAGGATTCCAAACCTCCGATTGTACCGTCGGAGCTTAAATAAAAACCGTTATCTGAAATGGATATTGTAACATTGGTGTTGTACCTTTGCGCAACTACATAGGCAACCGCACGTGACAGGGCGTCATTGACTTTTCTGCCGAATAATGAATGGAATATTACGAATTTCCTTCCTCCAAATCCTTTATAGTATTCGATAAGCAGACAACGGTTGGAAGGGATTTTTGCATATTTGTATTGCTCAACAAAGTATTCGTATATGGAATTGGCTGCAAAGTCATCGACATATAAATAGTCATAGATAAACTCCATGATCTCTTCTTTGCTTCGTCTGTACTCAAATCTGGTTTCCATATGTGACCTGAACTTCTGTATGTCCATTGCAAGGTCAAATGATAATGGAAGCTGCTGTGAAAACCATGAGGGAATTGTTGGAGGTCCGCTTGCTGGGGTCACATTGATTGTCATTCCTTTGCCGTAATTGAATCGGTAGGTTCTGCCTCCCAAAACGAAAGTGTCTCCCTTTTTCAACCTTTCCATGAATGATTCTTCGATTTTCCCCACTGTTTCTCCATCACATTTCACAAGAACTCCTGATGAGTCAGGTATTGTTCCTATGTTTGTTGAATAAAGCATTCTTGCTAATTTGCCTCTTTTTCCGAAGGTATTTTCATCATAATCAATCCAGATTTTTGCATAAACGTAACGCTCTTCAAGTTCCGGATATTCCCCGGCCATATAACTTAGGACATCTTCGTAATCGTCCCGTGTGAGGTCTTTATAGCAATAGCTCTTTCTAATAACGTCATATGCATAATCGATATCCCATTTGTTTTCTATGCTCATTCCATAGATATGTTGTGCCAGAACATCTAAACAGTTTGTAGGTATGGTGATTTTATCGATTCTTCCTTCTTTTGCATTTTTCAATAGAACGGAACATTCAACCAAATCGTCACGGTCTGTAACTATGATTCGCCCCTTTGATTTTTCATGCAATTTGTGTCCGCTTCTACCAATCCTTTGAAGGGCTCTTGCAACAGATTTCGGAGAGTTAATCAGCACCACCAAATCGATATATCCAATATCTATTCCCAATTCCAGTGATGTTGATGAAACAACTGCCTTCAATTTTCCTTCTTTCAGTTTGTTTTCCGTTTCCAATCGAACTTCTTTTGACAGTGAGGAATGATGGGCCATTATATTGGAATCATTATAGTTCATAGGATACATTTTCTTCAAATTATAAACAAATCTCTCGGTTCCACTACGGGTATTTGTAAAGATTAATGTGGTTTTATTCTCTTGAATCAGGTCATCCAGTAAATCATACATCCCTAATCGGGTGTCCTCTTCATCAGCAAGGACAATGTCGCTTACAGGACACATCACTTCCATATCCAGTTCCTTTAAGTAGTTTATGTTGACTATTTTACAGTTTCTCTCGACTCCATATTCGTAACCTACCAGAAAACGGGCAACTTCCTCAATGGGGCTGACAGTTGCAGACAGTCCAATTCTTGTGTATTGTCCTATCAGATGTTGCAGTCTCTCCAGGGATAAACTTAAATGTACTCCTCTTTTGTTTTCAGCCAATGAATGTATTTCGTCAACAATAACATATTTTACATGGCTTAACTTTTCCCG
Organism: Methanobrevibacter sp.; assembly: GCF_017406825.1. Classification (GTDB taxonomy): domain Archaea; phylum Methanobacteriota; class Methanobacteria; order Methanobacteriales; family Methanobacteriaceae; genus Methanocatella. Next base: position 60,773 of record NZ_JAFQXT010000043.1, on the reverse strand, counting down.
GAATTTCGGAGCAACGAGCAGAATCGATAATGTTTCAGGTGTTGTAATCAGTATGTGGGGAGGTGTTTTAAGCATCTTCTGCCTTTGATATTGTGTTGTGTCTCCTGTTCTAACGGCTTTTCTGATTCCAAGTTTTTTTCCGGCAATTTTTTCTATTCCTTCCAATGGCTCGTCTAAATTTTTCTCAATATCATTATCCAATGCCTTCAGGGGAGATATATAAATGCAATAGACTTTATCCTCCAATTCATCTTTCTCAGCAAGTGCTGTCAATTCACTGATGACGGATAAAAATGCGGTTAAGGTTTTACCGGAACCTGTAGGTGATGATATCAGTATATTGTTCTTTTTGTGAATGTCAATAATTGATTTTTTCTGAGCAGGGGTGAAATCCTCAAATTGTGAGTCAAACCATTGCCTAACCCATGGATGAAGGGTTTTGAAAATCTCTTTTTTCGAATAACCTTTTGTCTGCTCTTCAATCATTGTTTATGCCTCAACTTTATTTTATTAATTTTTATTTAATTTTTATTAAATTTAATGGTTAATATGATAATTTTCAATAATTATTTTTTCATAATTTAATCTATTAAAAATCTATCTTTTAGTCAATTGAATAATGTTGTCTAATATTTTTTACAATATTCTTATAAATATTCAAAATTTTAGAATAATTTTGTTAAATGAAAATTTATATATATTCAAATATGTAATATATTTAATCATAGGCATAATGCCTAAGGTGGTAAAAACATGAATGATTTATTTAATTTATCTGGACAAGTAGCAGTAGTTAGTGGAGCATCATCTGGTATTGGTGTCGATATGGCTAAAGCATATGCTAGATATGGTGCAAATATTGTAATTACTGGAAGAAGAAAAGAAAGATTAGACCAAGTTGCAGAAGAAATCAAAGAAATTGGTGTAGACTGTATTGGTATTGTTTGTGATGTAACAGACACTGAAAGTGTAGAAAATTGCGTAAAAGAAATCATGGACCACTTTGGAAGAATTGATATTCTCCACAATAATGCAGGATATGGTGCAACAAAAGAAGCTGAATTATTAACCGATGAAGAATGGAATAAAACTGTTGATGTAGACCTCACAGGAACATTCAAAATGTCTAGAGCAGTTGCACGTGAAGCTATGATTCCACAAAAATATGGAAGAATCATCAACACAGCATCCATGTTTGGTTTAGTTGGAACTATGGCAACACCAACTTCCCCATATGCAGCAGCAAAAGGTGGTGTAGTAAATCTTACAAGACAATTAGCAGCAGAATGGGCGAAATACAACATTACTGTTAATGCAATCTGCCCAGGTACCTTCCCAACAGAACTCACCCGTTCAACCATTGACAATGATGAGTACAAAGCTTACACAAAAACTGTTGTGCCTGTAGGAAGATCTGGTGTTGATGGAGAATTAGATTCAACTGTTGTATACTTAGCATCACCTAAATCCAGTTATGTAACTGGTCAAGCAATTGCTGTTGATGGTGGATACACCTGTATATAATTGAGAATGTCGTTTTCGATTGAAACAAAATAAGAGAATTTTTCTTTTATTTCTTTTTTTTATTTTTCAAATTTTTGTTAAAGATTATATATTTTTAAAATCTAATTATTATCATGTCAAATTTAACTTTTAGTGAAGCTATTAACAATTTATCCGATGACGATGTAAAGGTCAGAAAGGAGGCTATCGAATCATTGGTTGGAGTAACTGATGAGGAAGCCATTGAACCTTTGATTAAATCCACCACTGATGAGAATGCCCAAGTAAGATTTAAAGCCGCTGAAATTCTGGGCAGCATGGGCGATATGGCTGTCGATAAATTAATTGAAGAATTTAAAAATGCAGAAGGTAAAGACAAACGTTTCCTTGCTTTTGCACTTAAAGAAACTGAAGATAAACGGGTCATTCCTTATTTTGTCGAATCAACTGAAGATGAAGATTTCGGAGTTAGAAAAGTTGCAGTGCGCGCATTGGGCGAACTCCAGGCTGAAGACGAACTGGACTCAATTGCCAGATGCCTTGAAGATGAGGATTGGGGCGTTAGGCTTGCAGCCATTCAGGCATTAGGAGACCTTGCAACCGACGAGTCAATAAAATTAATCAAGGATGCAAGAAAAGCTGAAGATGATAAGGACTTCAAGAAGTCATGTAATAAGGCCATCAAAAAAGCTGAGAAAAGAAAAAAGGCAAAAGCATCCGGTAAGGCTGTTGTTAAAGTCATTCCAATGAGCACTATAAAAGAAATGGAAAAGTCAAATCTTCAAAAGGCAATCAAGGAATATGAACGTTATGTTGAAGCCAAACAGCCTAAAGACGCTCCATATAAAAGATTATGCGTATTATACAGAAAGGAAAATGACTATGACAATGAAGTCAGAGTTCTGAAAACTGCCTGTGAAGTATTTGCGGACAACGATAAAAAATTAGCATATTTCGAAAAGAGATTGGCCAAATTGGAATAATCATTTTCTGATAACTTCGTAGAGATCATTCCTTTTGTTTTTCAAAAGAGGAATCTCTTCCCTTATTTTTTTTATTTCACTTAAATCGATTTCACAGATAATCAAATCTTCCTTTTCATCCGCTTGAGCAATTACTTCCCCCCAGGGGTTAGTCACAATCGAATGACCGTAACTGTGATAGCTTGCAGCTTCATTTAATGCAGGCGCAACACCGACACAGAAAACCTGATTGTCCAATGCCCTTGCACGGAATAATAGTTCCCAATGTGCAGGACCGGTTGTCATATTGAATGCACCGGGATAAAAAAGTATTAAAGCCCCATTTTCCACCATTATTCTTGCAAGTTCTACAAATCGAACGTCATAGCATATTCCAATACCTATTTTACCGAATTCGGTTTCTGCAATGCTGAATTCATTCCCTGCAGTTAAAACATCCGATTCCTTAAAAGTAATCTTGTCTTTAACATCAATGTCAAAGAGATGCATTTTCCGGTGTTTAGAAATAATATTGCCTTCTTTATCAAATAAGTAGCTTGTATTGAATATTCTATCTTCTTCCTTTTCGGGAATTGACCCTGCTAAAATATAAACGTTATTGTCACAAGCAAGCTTTGCAATCCTGCTTAATGTAAAACTGCTTTTTTCCTCTTCGCAATATTCTATAAATTTATCGTTAGAATATGGGCAGTTGAACATTTCGGGTAAAATTATAAAATCAGCATTATTGCTTACACTATCAGATATCATTGAACTGGCCTTTTCAAGATTGGCCTCTTTATCGTCAACTACATTCATCTGACAAAGCGCAAGTTTAATTTTAGTCATATTAACACAAAAAATAGAGAAAAGTATGATTTAAATCATACTTAAACAATATCTGCAGAACTTATTGCAATGTTTACGTCATCAGAAGAAACAGAATTTTGTGAAGATCCCATCACTTTAAAGACATATAATTTTCCATCACTGAACATTGAAACGTATCTTGTATAATCCCCATCAGCATTTTCAAATAGTATATTTGATGAGTTTCTACCATCTAAAGTAATTGTTTCAACAAGTTCGACAGCATCGCCTTTTTCTTGAGCATAACTAATTCTATCTTGAGTTATATCTTTTAAGGAATTTGCATCACTAGTAATGTTGTAAAATTCTATAGTTACATTATCCTCATTCACGAAAAATATAGCATTCTCATGGTCTGAATCACTACCATTTACCTGTTGCCAAGTAGAGGGGTATTTGAATTTAAAATCTCCGCTGTCATATTCAACCAAATCATTAGATTGGATAATTGGAGAACTAGACTCAGAACTGCTTTTAGAATTATTATTTCCCATAAGAACAATTCCTCCAATCACAATTAAAGTGATGAGCAATATTGCACCAATAAGGAGTTTATTATCTTTAATAATGCTCAAAACATCATCATTGCTTGAAGATTTTTTTTCTTTAGGTTCTTTTTGGAAAATATCCTCTCTTTTAGGAGCTACAACTTTTGGTTTTGGAAATTCGTAACCACAGTTTCCACAAATAGGGGCACCATCATAACTAGGATTTCCACATTCAGGACATTTTTTCACAGCTTAACCTCCATTAAAATTACATTTATTATTTATATTATAAAAATATATTTAATTAATGTGATAATATGGCGGATGAAAAAGTAATTAATCTTGATGATATAAATTATGCAGTTTATAAGATTGGTGAATGGAAAAATCATTATGAGATAAACCAAATAGGCTTGTCAAGAGAAATTCCGGTTACTAAAAATACAATTGTTCACATTAAATTTTCCATGGATGAGATTAGAAGCACTGAATTTTCTGTATCTGATAAAAAGGTCAATGGATTTGTAGCTATTGCGCTGCAGTTAAATCCTGTCGTTCAGGAAATGGAACTGGACGATGCTATCGAATTGGAACAGAATGAATATCAAAATATCCTTGAAGAATTGGAAAGTCTGGATCTTTTAAGTGATGATGAAACTATTCCTCTTGAAAATGAGGAGTATCTTATTTATAAATTGGAAAAGGACTGTCATGTAACAACTTCAATTCCTGCAAATGAATTCACTAAACAGTTTTATGAAGCGGAATTGAAAAGAATTGAAGAGGCTTTAGATTAAAAGAAATCTAAAGTCACTTTCTTATCTCTTTTTAACTCACGAGGAGGTTCGACAGATACGAATTCAATACCTTCCTCTTCAATCATCTCCAAGGCGTCATCCATTATTGATGGTGCAACAAGCAAACCCCTTATTTTTTTCTTTTCAGCCTGACATTCCCTTAAGTAATCATTATCTGTGTTTTCCATATCCTGAATATATCTTCTAAGCTGTTTTACTGCTGTTACGCCTGCTTTACGTGCCTTAAGCTCCAAAATCATTAGATTGTTGTCACTGTCCTTTCCTAAAATGTCAATGAATCCATGCTCAACGCTATATTCCCGGGTGGTTGGTTTAAACCCCTCTTCGATAATATGAGGTTTTTCCATTATCATGTCGCTCATGTCCTTTTCATATCCTGCCTGTTCAAGCTCTTCGAAGTCCTCAACATTAGCATAGTTGATAAATTGAATCTGCTTTATCTCAACGGTCAACAATTCTTTAGGGGTTCTCCTGTGACTTTCCAGGAATAGGTTATCATTTTTAATGTAAGCTCTTGTTCGTGATTTTGGCGGTTGCCAGTTTACAGGCTCTACCTTTTTTTCCTGATGTATCAAAAACGCACCATCCGGCTTAATCATTATTATGCGTTCCCCCCAGTTCAATTCACTCAGGGCTCTTCCTTCATAATTTACTTTACAGCATGCAAAAATAAGTATTGTGGCTCTTTTTCTGAGAGCTTCTTCGATTAAATCATATGCTTCTTCGCAATTAGGTTTTTCTAAAATTTTATATTTCATCACAATTTACATTGTCTAGTTTAATTTAAATATTTTGTTCATTAAAAGAATATACAAGGTATTCTGGAGGAATTTAAATTTACGACGAGGAATATTTTGAAAGTCAAAACGAGTATTATACCATGGATTCTTTTGAATTTGAAAATGGTAAAGTTTTAAAAGATGTTAAAGTCGAATATATGACATTTGGAACTCCGAAGTATGATGGTAATGGAGTAATTGAAAATGCAATCATATATTGCCATGGTTCATTGGGAAATTATGCATCAATGAAAAAGGTGGCGCCACTGGTGGGCGAAGGTGATGTTTTTGATGAAAACAAATATTATTTCATTTCTTTAACAGCATTGGGTTCTCCAAATTCATGTTCTCCATCAACCACCAACTTAAAAAGTAAATTTCCAAAATATACCATATTGGACGTAGTCAATTTTCAAAAACAGTTCCTTGAAGAAAAATTCGGCATCAATCACGTATTGGGTATGATTGGCAATTCAATGGGAGGTTTTGTCGCCTTGACTTCAGCCATCAATTACCCGAATTTCGCCGATTTCATAATAACCGGAGTTAGCAGCTATAAGGTGGCCGGGCATGATTTCATTCTTTCAAAATTTGTAGATGAGATTATCACCTCTGATCCCGATTACGCTAAAGGCGAATTGACCTATTCGTTAATCAGAACGTTAAGATTGGCCAATCTGGCTGAATTCAATTTTGGACTTTCAAAGGAAGCTTTAAGGGCTATGTCTAATGATGAGTTGGCTATTGAATTCGAAAACTATGGAAATGAGATGCTGGAAACAGATATCTATGACCTTAAATACTGTAATGAATCCTGCATGAACTATGATGTGGAATCTGATTTGAATAAAATCCAATCCAAGGTGCTGATTATATCATGCAAACAGGATCCTCATTTCCCGACCAGTCTTGATGGAATTCCAATGGCTGAAATGATTGAAGGGTCAGAATTGATTGTAATGGATTCTGAATTGGGTCATTTATGTTTCAATGAACTTGAATCCATATCTGATGAACTGAAGGGGTTCATGGAGGATTTTTCATGATTGTCGAAATCACGGACTATGGTTCAGGGGAAGTCAATTTTGTCGAGTATTCAGTTTTTGGATTATCCGGCGAACAGATGAGTTTTCTTGATGAAAATCTGGATGAAAAAACATGCATTGTTGATGATAAGCTGCTAATTAAAGCATATTTCGATGAAAATTTATATCCTTTCGCCAGCGATGTCGCTCAATTCAGATTGGATGATTTCATCGCACGCGAAGAAATAGAAATGAGCGTCTTCCTATTGAGTTTTTTGGAAGATATGTAAAACTTTTGTTATTCTTCGGTTAATTTTCCATCTAATGGATTTAAATACTTTAAATTAATATTATTACATAGGTGATATTATTTTTAATGTAGCAACTGAAAGCGGAATTCATGTTATGGACTCTTTTAGATTTGAATATGGCAGGGTTCTTGAGAATGTTGCAGTTCAATATGTCACTTACGGTTATCCAAGATATGATGAAGACGGGTTTATCACAAATGCAATCATATTTTTCCCTACTTTTCAGGGAGTCTACTCCTATTTAAGGGAAGCCCACAAATATATAATGGACAATAGTGATTTTACAGACGAATTCTTTTTCATTGTAATTACTTCATTAGGTATTCCGGATTCCTGTTCCCCTTCAACAACAGGCCTGGATTATAATTTCCCATCCTATTCCTGTCTTGATTTGGTGAATTTTAAAAGGCAATTTCTCGCCGAAAAATTCAAAATCAAAAAAATCTTAGGTTTGATAGGTGAGGGAATTGGAGGATATCAGATCTTAACATGGGCATGCGAATATCCCGACGAAATGGAATTTATCACAGTTGTCAATTCTTCCGCTAAGCTTTCAGGTTATAAGTTTATAATATCAAAGATTTTCGAAAATATTATAGAATCAACAGAGGATTATTATACCGATGGCTACAGTGCTTCCAAAACAAAAAGCATTATTGCAATAAATTCATTATTGTTCGCCCACACCGCTTCTAAAAAAACTTTCAACAATCTTGACAATGATGAAATATCAGTTATTTTTGAAGATTTCAATGATGAATGTATTTTCAATGATTTATACGATTTTAAATTTAGAAATGATTGCGATATGCAATTTGATGTTGTAGACCAGCTGTCCAGTATCAAGGCTAAATCATTATTCATAGGCACTAATGATAATTATTATCATTCTGAATTAGACACAATGCCTTTCAGAGAACTGGTTAACGGCGCCATTGTTGTAACACAAAAAGATGAAAAGGACGACTACTATTTCAACAATGACGATTATTTTTACATTGGAGAAAAAATAATCTCTTTTTTAGTAAAATTTAAAAAATAGAAAAATAAGAAGAAGCTATTTTGATACATCAAGCATATGCTGTACTGCTTTTCTAGATTTATCAGCAACTTCTTTTGGTAATGTGACTTCAGGAGCTTCGTTAATTAATGAATCCCTTATTTTTTCAAGGGTATGCAATTTCATGGTCTTACAGATTGCTCCTTCAAGCAAAGGATATAATTTTTTTCCAGGAACTTCTGAGTTGATTCTTGTAATCATGTCTATTTCTGTTCCGATTACAAATTCTTCCTTGTCGCTTTCAGCAATGTGTCTTAACATTCCCCCGGTTGACATCACGACATCACATGCTTTTTGAACTTCAATGTTGCATTCAGGATGGCAGATTATCTCCGCATTAGGATATTCCTTTCTTTTAAGTTCAACATCTTCAACATGGAACAGTCTGTGAACATAGCAGTGGCCGTCACTTGGAACAGGGATTATCTCTTTATCGATTTTTTCCGCAACATGGGTCCCCAGGTTCTTGTCAGGTCCGAATAGTATCTTGTCATGAGGCAAGCTCTCAGTAACTTTTACTGCATTAGCAGAGGTGCACAATGTGTCAGCATGTTGTTTTGCTTCTGCAATACTGTTCACATAAAGGATTACTCCCGCATCAGGATATTCTTCTTTGGCTTTCAGCAACTCTTCTTCAGGAAGCATATGCGCCATAGGACATTCTGCCTCAAGTGTAGGTATGACAATTTTCTTATCTGGATTTAATATGAACGCTGTTTCTGCCATGAAGTCTACTCCGCAGAAGATTACCAAATCTTTATCCTCAATTTCAGAAGCTTTAATGCATAATTCTAGTGAGTCTCCAAGAAAATCCGCGATTTCTTGAACTTCTTTTGGTTGGTAGTTATGTGCGAGGATTATAGCATTCTTTTCCTCTTTTAATTTCAAAATTTCATCTTGAAGTGCACTATTCATCTTTTTCACCTATTCCATTAACGTATTTCCTAATTTCATTAGTGATTATTATTTTATATTTGTCTTTATCATTAAAGTCTTTTACCCAAAAGGATACTTTTACCTTGCTTTGTTTAAAGCTGATTTCCCTTCCATAAACATTTGGTTTAGGATTATCGGATATTTCAGGGTAACTTTCCATTCTAGTTATAATATATTCTCTAAAATTCACGACATCAATGTTCAACGGCAGCCCTGCCATGATATCCACCCTATACATTTCAGGGAGTTTGTATTGGAGATATTCATTGTTTGTCAACGTTGAATTGGGGACATGGTTTTTAACGCCGTAATCATCAGTGATTATGGTTGACCTAAGGGAAATTTTCTCAACATAACCTTTCATGCCGTTTATTTCCATAGTGTCTCCGACTTTGACACTTTTTCCTAAAATCAGTAGGATTCCTGAAAATAGATTTGAGATAATGTCTTTTGCCGCAAAACTCAGAGCAATACCTACAATACCTAAACTTAATAGGGTTCCTGCAAGATTAATTCCAAAGAACTGTAAGATTGCCACTAAAGCTATGAAATAGATTAAATAACATATAATGTCTCTTACAAGATAGATTGCGGTCATGTCTTTTTTATATCTCTTCATTTTATTCATTAAGAATGCAATTAATCTAGTTAGAATAAACACAGCTATTATAATGGCAAAAATGGAGATAAATGTTGTTGAGGGGTCATTGATTATTGTAGGTTCCATATTAATCATCTAACTTCAATTTCTAATAAATCATAAGCCAATTCGGTATTTTCAAAGATTTCTCGAGCTTCATCCAGCATTTTGTCTTCATACTCTTTGGTGTATCTTGTACTTATGTGGGTCAAGATTAGCTTTTCGCTATTTGATTCCCGAGCAATATATGCAGCATCCACTGAAGTGGAGTGAGCATGCTCTTCCGCATTAACTTTATCCTCTTCTACAAAAGTAGATTCATGAATGAGTAATGTTGAGTCACGAGCAAGCATAATCATCTCTTCGCAGGGTCTTGTATCTCCTGAATATGTGATTTTAGCTCCTTTTCTTGGTTCTCCAAGTACCTGTTCCGGTTTAATTATTTTTCCGTCAACTTCAACTTCTTCGCCATTGTGCAAACGTCCGAAAGCAGGACCGACAGGAACTCCCAATTCAATTGCCTTTTCTCTTAAAAACCTTGGTTTTTTCTTTTCTTCTATTGAATAGGCTAATGTGGGGACATTATGTTTAACCCTTTCGGCTTGGATGAAATATTTTTCATTATCCTCGATTATTCCGGAGTCTATTTCGATAAATTCAATAGGATATTCAATTGTACAATAACCCATGGAATAAATGGCATTTTTCACTTTATCCAATCCTTTTGGTCCGTAAATTGTTAATTCGGATTCTCTGCCATTCAAGCTCATTGACTGCAAAAGTCCGGGAAGGCCTAGAATATGGTCTCCATGATAATGTGTGACGAATATCTTCGATACTTTCATTGGGCTGATATTGCTTGACAGCATCTGTTTCTGAGTCGCTTCACCACAATCAAATAATATGGTCTCGCCAAACGCCTTAATGGCAATTGACGGATGGTTTCTTTCAATCGAATGAACTGCAGATGAAGTTCCTAAAAATGTTATTTCCATAATGTAATCACGTTTATATTTATGAATTACTATATATTCATAATAATATTAAATAATTTAGGTGATTTTTTGGATAAAATTATTGAATATATGCTATCTGAAGATGAAGGATTTGGAGATGTTACATCCAATGCCGTGGTAGAAGAGGGTAAAATTGTTAAGGCATATATTAAATCTAAAGATGAAGGAATTCTCGCAGGTATTGATGTCATTCGAGATTTGTTTGAAGAATATGGCGTCAATGTTTTGTTCTGGCTTAAAGACGGGACAAAAATATCAAATAATGATGTGCTTATATCACTTAAAGGAGACGCTAGAACCATTTTGCTTTTAGAGAGAACTGCCCTAAATCTGCTTATGAGAATGAGTGGGGTGGCAACCGCCGCCTGTCACTATGTGGATATTGTTAAGGACTTCGATGTTAGGGTGGCAGGAACACGCAAAACTTCTCCGGCAATAGGAAAATTCGATAAATATGCTTTAAAGGTTGGCGGAGCAGATCCTCACAGGTTCGGATTGGATGACATGATTCTGATTAAGGATAATCATATCGCGACATGCAAATCCCCTCTCGATGCACTTTTAAAGGCAAAGGAAAATACAAGCTTTTCTAAAAAAATAGAAATTGAAGTAGAAACACTTGAAGATGCAATAGATTGTGTTAAAAATGGGGCGGATATTGTAATGCTTGATAATATGGGGCCTGATGAAGTTAAAGAAGTAATTGAAGAACTTGAAGCATTGAACATTCGTAAAAATTCATTAATTGAAGTTTCAGGAGGAATCACTCATGAAACAATTTTGGATTATGCTTCCTTAGGTGTGGACATCATTTCAATCGGTGCCCTGACACATTCCTCAAGAAGCCTAAATTTCAGTTTGAAGATAGAAGAATCATAATCTTAGGGTTAAAACCTCTTTCAATTCCTCATTTGTCATTTCAGTAAGGAAGGTTTCATCATTGCTGATTGATTTTTCAGCCAGATCAACTTTTCTTTTGCTTATTGCATCTATGGCCTCTTCTAGGGTTCCTTTTGTAATGAGCCGATACACCATCACGTCCTTATCCTGTCCGATACGGTGAACCCTGTCGGTTGCCTGATTTTCCACAGCAGGATTCCACCACAAATCATAATGAATCACATTTCTGGCGGCGGTCAGATTCAAACCTGTTCCTCCAGTTTTAAGTGTTGCAACAAATATCTTATAGTTTTCATCCTCTTGGAATGTGTCGATAATTCTTGTTTTCTCTTTCATTGATTGTGACCCGTGCAGGAACAGCACGTCTCGTTTAAACTTTTTAGAGACAAGTTCTTTAATGAGCTTGCCCATTTCAACGTATTGTGTAAATATTATCACTTTCTCATCATTGTCAAGAATGTTTTCCAGAATATTGATCAGCAGTTCCATCTTTCCCGATTCGGAAATCTTAGGATTTTTAATATCCAAAAACTGCGCGGGATGATTGCATGTCTGCTTTAATGCGGTCAATATCTTAAGGATTATTCCCTTTCTTTGAATCCCCTTTGAATTTTCTATATCAAAGAAAATCTCTTCTAGAATTGCAGTATATAATTTCACTTGCTTTTTGGTTAAACTGCAGTAAATGTCATTGACGAATTTTTCAGGCAATTCCTTTTTGATGTCCTCGTCGGTTTTTAAGCGTCTCATTACAAAGGGTTTGGCTATTGTTTTCAGGTTTTCCAAAACTTCCTCATCTTCCAATTTTTCAATCGGAATAATATAATTTCGTTTAAAATCATCTTTAGTTGACAAATATCCTTTGTTTACAAAATCAAATATGGACCAGTAATCCATTAATTTGTTTTCGATTGGAGTACCGGTTAATGCAATTTTGGTTGAAGCCGGCACTTCCTTAATTGCTTTTGTCTGCTCGGTATTCGGATTTTTAATGTTTTGAGCTTCATCAATAACGCATAAAAACCAGATTCTGTCTAGAAACATGTCCAAATCAAGTCTCACAACTCCATAGGAAGTCAAAATGATATCATAGTTTTCTAATGGAAATGTCCTGTTGGATCCGTGATATATAAAATAGGTCAAATCCGGTGTGAATTTCTTTATCTCATTTTCCCAATTTGGTATCAGTGTGGGCGGCACAATGATTAATGTTGATTCATCTTCCAGCTGGCTGTTTTCTTTGAAATATAATATTGTGGACAATACCTGGATTGTTTTTCCAAGACCCATATCATCAGCCAATATGCTTCCGAATTTGAATTTAATATTTTGAACTAGCCAGGAATAACCGATTTTTTGATAGGGCCTCAAATCACCGGTTAATGATTCCGGGGGATTATAAACCTTGGCCTGATTGACCAACTTTTGAAATCTCGCATAGTCCTTTGGATTTTTCAGATGTCTTTTAGCTAATTTTTCAACATTAGTGCCCATATTCACTCTCTTTCAGATTTGATGTGTATAATTTAGTTTATAATTTAATATTAATTTAATTGTTCATTCATTTATCGTATTTTTTTTTCAAATTTTTTGAATGAATTTCTTTAAAATCTCTAAAAAAACAAAGTTTAATAATATATTAAAATAAAATATAATAAAGATAGTAAATTTTTATATCTTATTATGGTGATTAAATGGTAAAAATAGCTAAATTGGCTTTGGAAGATGGAACTATTTTAAAAGGTGAAGCATTTGGTTATGAAACCACCAAATTAGGAGAACTTGTTTTTTCTACAGGTATGGGTGGTTACACCGAATCTTTAACTGATCCGTCTTTTAAAGGAGAAATATTAATGTCCACTTATCCTTTAGAGGGCAATCATGGGGTAAGTGAGGAATGGTATCAATCTGATAAAGTTCAGGTTGAAGGATTTGTTTGTCGTGAGGTCTGCCGTGAACTTTCTAATTTTGGACCTCAAAAAACTTTAGATGAATTTTTAACAGAGTTTGAAACTCCGGGAATAAGCGGAATTGATACTCGTGATTTAACTTTAAAAATCAGGGAAAGAGGTTCACTTAAGGCAGCCATTACAACTGAAGACATTGATGATGAGGAACTGCTTGAAATGGCAAAAGCCCAGCCAAGCATTGAAGACGTTGATGTGGTGCCGTTGGTATCAACAAAGGAAATAAAAATATTCAATGAAGACGCTGAAAAGAAAGTTGCTTTAATCGACTGCGGAGTCAAAAGGAATATCATCAACTCATTTTTAGAAAGGGATATTGGAGTACTATTGTTCCCGTATGACACTGATTATAAGACTATACTTGATTACTCACCAAACGGTTTGATGATTACATCAGGGCCTGGAAACCCGGATAGGGTTACTGAGACCATTGAAACCATGAAAAAACTATCCAACAGATTGCCAATCTTCGGAATCTGTATGGGCCAGCAGTTAATTGCCAAGTCTTTCGGTGCAAAATCATATAAAATGAAATTCGGGCACCGTGGTGAAAACCAGCCGGTAAAAGATTTAAACACTGGAAAAGTATTCATCACATCCCAAAATCACGGATTCACAATTGATAAGGAATCTTTAAAAGAAACAGACTTAGTATTGACTCATGTTAACTTAAATGATGGAACTCCTGAAGGTATTTCACATAAGGAATTGCCAATGCGCTGTATACAGTACCACCCTGAAGCGGGACCGGGTCCAAATGATACAAGAAATACTTTTGACGAGTTTAGCCAAATGATGGATGATTATTAGAAAGAGGGATTACATTATGCCAGTAGATAAAGATATTAAAAAAGTATTGATAATCGGGTCCGGACCTATCCAAATCGGACAGGCAGCTGAATTCGATTATTCAGGTTCACAAGCATGTAAATCATTAAGAGAAGAAGGTATTGAAACAGTACTTGTCAACAGTAATCCTGCTACAATTCAAACAGACCTTGGAATGGCCGATACTGTTTACACTGAACCATTAACTCCTGAAGTTGTTGCAAAAATTATTGAAGAAGAAGATATTGATGCTATTTTACCAACTATGGGTGGACAAACCGGATTGAATATTGCAACAGGACTTGGAGATCTGGGATTACTTGAAGGAATCAAAGTCATCGGATCTGACGTTCAGACAATCAAAGATGTGGAAGACCGTGACTTGTTCGCAAACCTCATGGAAGAAATTGGAGAGGAAATTCCAAAATGTCATGCTGTTGAAAGTGTGGATGAAGCGCTGGAAGCTGTAAAGGATATCGGTTATCCTGTAATTGTCAGACCGGCATTCACATTAGGTGGAACCGGTGGAGGAATCGCCCACAATGAAGAGGAATTGATCGAAATTGCTAATCACGGATTGGATATGAGTTTCATCAATCAGGTTCTCATAGACGAATCAGTTCTCGGATGGAAGGAAATAGAATTTGAAGTAATGAGAGACAAGGAAGATACCTGTATCATCGTCTGTACAATGGAAAACATTGATCCTATGGGTATCCACACAGGAGACAGTGTTGTAGTCGCTCCGATTCAATGTTTATGTGATGAAACCATCCAAAAAATGCGTGACGCATCCATTAAGATTATCAGAGCATTAGGTATCCGCGGAGGATGTAACATTCAATTTGCCCTAAACCCCGAAACCGATGAATATAAGGTAATTGAAGTAAATCCTCGTGTATCAAGAAGTAGTGCGCTCGCATCCAAAGCGACAGGTTATCCTATTGCTAAAATTTCATCCAAAGTAGCATTAGGTTTGACATTGGATGAGATTAAAAACGACATCACAAAAGAGACTCCAGCTTCTTTTGAACCTGCAATCGATTATGTAGTTATCAAAATCCCAAGATGGCCATTTGACAAATTTAAAGGAATCAGCCGTCAAGTTGGAGTACAAATGAAAGCAACAGGTGAAGTAATGGCTATTGGAAGAACCTTTGAAGAAGCATTCCAAAAAGCATTAAGATCACTTGATATGGGCTTTGACGGATTTGAATATGTTGAATACACAGAAGATGATCTAGCCAATCCGACTGATTTGATTTACTTCCAAATCTATTCTGCAATCAAGGATGGAATGGACATTGATAAAATCCGTGAACTTACCAAAATTGACAATTTCTTCTTATACAAAATCAGAAACATAGTTAACTTTGAAAACAGCGTAACTGCCGAAAAACTAAATGATGAGGAGTTCTTAAGAAAAGCAAAACAGATGGGTTGTTCCAATAAACGCCTGGCAGATTTATCAGGCCAGACTGAAGAATATGTCAGAAACCTGCTTTCAAGATATAACATCAAACAGTCATATAAGATGGTAGATACATGTGCTGCTGAATTTGAAGCAAAAACTCCTTATTACTACAGCAGTTATGATGAAGGTAATGAATTAATCTCCACCAACAAGAAAAAAGTTGTAATTTTAGGTGCAGGACCAATCAGAATCGGTCAGGGTATTGAATTTGATTACTGTTGCGTACACTCTTCATTGGCTTTAAAAGAAGATGGAATTGAAACAATATTAATCAACAACAACCCAGAAACCGTAAGTACCGACTATGACATTTCAGATAAGCTATTCTTCGAACCGTTAACCTTTGAAGATGTAATGGGTGTAATCGAACAGGAAAAACCTGACGGCGTCATTGTGCAGTTCGGTGGTCAGACTTCAATCAACCTGGCAGTGCCGCTTGCAAATGCAGGAGTTAAAATACTCGGAACTCCATATGAAAGTATTGACAGGGTAGAAGACAGAGAACTCTTCGCAGAGCTTTTAGAAAAATTACATATTCATCAGGCTCCATATGGGACCGCAAACTCATTTGAAGAAGCAAAAGAAATTGCAGAAAGAATCACATTCCCTGTTCTTGTACGTCCATCATACGTTATCGGTGGAAGAGCAATGGAAATTGTTTATGACATGAATGAACTCGAGGAATATATGAAAGAAGCCGTAAAGGTATCACCGGACCATCCAATCTTAGTGGACAAATTCCTTGAAGATGCAATTGAACTTGATGTGGACCTTTTATGTGACGGCGAAAACGTATTCATTGCAGGAATCATGGAACACATTGAAGAAGCAGGTGTCCACTCAGGTGATTCCGCATGTGTAATACCTCCTCAAACCATTCCAAAACATATTCTGGATACCATCCGTGAAAACTCCACCAAATTAGCTTTGGAGTTGGATGTCAAAGGTTTAATGAACATTCAATATGCCGTAAAACTTGATGAAGAAATGGTTTACATTATCGAAGCAAACCCTCGTGCAAGTAGGACAGTTCCGTTTGTAAGCAAGGCTATCGGAGTTCCACTCGCCAAGGTTGCAACATGGATCATGCATGGTGCCAAATTGAAAGACTTCGGTTTAACAAAAGAAATCAAAATAGACCATGTGGCTGTAAAAGAATCAGTATTCCCATTCCTGAAATTACCGGAATCTGACACTGTTCTTGGACCTGAAATGAAATCCACCGGTGAAAGCATAGGTATAGATGAAAGTTATGGAATGGCATTTTATAAATCTCAGCTATCTGCAGGTATGGAATTGCCTAAAGAGGGTAAGATATTCATCAGTGTCAAGGAATCTGACAAGAAAAAAATCAGACCAATCGCTGAAAAAGCGGCTAATTTAGGATTTGAGATTATGGCTACTGCAGGCACAGGCGATGCAACCGGTCTTGATTCAGTCGAAAAGGTCTTAAAAGTATCACAAGGTTCACCTAATATCAGAGATGCTATTTTAAACAAGGAAGTTGATTTAATCATTAACACTTCTGAAGGTAAGCAGTCTGCTAAAGACGGTTATATCATCAGACGTTTGGCTATTGAATTAGGTATTCCTTATGTTACCACTTTGGCTGGTGCAAGAGCTGTTCTAAATGCTATTGCGGCTGTTCAGAATAATGAAATCAATGTCAAATCTTTAAATGAATATGTTGATGGGGAATAATTGTTCTCAATCACATACTCAGAATGTGAGGAATCCAGCATTCCTTACCATTTTTTTTTATTTGCTTGTTATGCTTTTAGTTCAATAGGGTAATTTTGGTTATAGACAGTATAATCGAAAGTGTGGTGGTTTAATGAACTCTAAAAGTAGTATTAAGTTTCGATTTGAGGTTAATCTAATAAATAACGACATCTTGAACAATATTTTCAGTAAACTCGATTCTTTATTGAATATCCGTTTTGATGAAAATTCAAATCCTTATGTTTTTGCCAACAATGAGATTTGAGTTCATGGATTTTTCCGGTATCAATCAGGAGGATATCGAAGGTAAAATAGATTCCTTTTTTTCATTTACTTTTACAGAAACTGTTGATGTATCTTTGTATAAATTTCTGGTTTTAAAAAATGATGGCCGGTTGGATATTCGCCACAAATATTGATGATGATTTTGTTGATAATGTAGATAATCTAACCCAAACCATTGAAGTCAAAGGCAGCTGGTATTAAGTTCGCAAGCCGACTTTTCGGATAATCCTGAGGTTGAGCTGCATTTTATAGAGGACAATACCATATCCAAATTCTATTTAATTGAAGGAAAATAATTCAATCCAAATGATGAAGAGGGAGTATGGTTGGATAAGAGTTTTGCAGATGCAGAGGCCTTAAATTAGGATATAAAATAACCTTTGAATTCAATGGCATGGAAATTGAAAAGGAAATAAAAGGATTAGGTTATTCTCCTGAATACGTTTATAGTGTGCCTTATTATGGAATAAAACCAGACCATAAAGTATTTGGTTTTGCTTACATGTCCTATAAGGTATTTCCAATGGACAATGTTCCGTATAATGTTTTAAATGTTAGATTTGATGGAGACACAAATGATTATGGAAATCTGTTGGCCAATAAATTAGGTGATGATTATAATTCATTCTTGCCAAGGCAAGACCATGCTAGTGTAAGCGTTTACCAGAATATGATTGACCAATTTAAAATGATATCAAGTCTTCTCCCATTAGTTTTTATTCTAATTTCAATGTTGATGCTCTTAACATCAATGAAAAGAATAATTTCCCATCAAAGGACTCAGATAGGCATTCTTAAGGCTAATGGTTTTAAAAGTAGAGATATTCTGATTCATTATTTATCCTATGGCGTCATAGTGTTATTGGGATCTATATTGGGGTTATTTTTGGGTCCGATTTTCATACATGGTGTAGCTTATCCTCTTTGGAAAAGTTATTTGTCTTGCCTTACTTTAATCTGGTTGGAAGCGCGAACTTTTTATATATTATCGTTTTCATGGTTTTATTGTCAATTATAGTAATCTATTACTCAATAAGAAATATTGTCAATGAGCACCCTTCAACAATAATAAGGCCAAAAGCGCCAAAGGCAACAACTTCCGCTTTCATTGAAAGATTCAAATTTTGGCAGTACATGTCATTTAACTTCCGTTGGAATTACAGGGATGTCAAAAGACATAATTTCAGAGCAATCATGACAGTTTTATGAGTGCTGGGCTGTACCGTGCTCTTGATTTATGCATTTGGATTGCATGATGGAATGGCCGGTGCGGAGCATTGGGAATTTGATAAAATCAATCATTATGAGTCAAAACTAATTGTAGATAATGGCGCAAGCGCATCCCACATCAATAATGTGGTTAAAAAAGTCGATGGGGACAGGATAATGGAATCCGGTATTGAAATAGAAGCAAATTCCACTAAAAAATCGGCTTCGCTGCTTGTTCTGAATGATACGGATTTGATTACACCGACAAATATACATCAGATGAGATTGAAATTGGCGATGATGAATTTGCAATCTCACAAAAAATGGCTGATTTGTTGGGTGTGGGCATTGGAGACATTGTCCGGTTCCACATAATGGGTTCCGATAAATGGGTCAGTGCAAAAATCGATAAAATCTATGGTCACCCTTCACTTCAGGGGATAATCATTTCTCCTGAAAAATTAGATGATTTAGGTTTGAATTTTACTACAACAAGCATTCTTACTTCAAAACATGTTGATGAAGATTATAATGGCATCAAATCAGTTTTCTATCATCAGGATATGATCGATAGTTCTAGAGAACTTAACCAATCACTGTGGGTAATGATTTTTGATTTGATTGGATTTGCAATTATCCTGGCATTGATTGTTCTATATAATCTAGGTCTGCTTAGCTTTCTGGAGATGGAACGTGATATCGGAACGCTCAAGGTTTTAGGTTTCAGTTCGGCTTCTTTAACAAAACTGTTGCTGACACAAAGTTTAGCGTTCATAATCATCGGAGGTTTGTTGGGCATTCCTATAGGGTATCGTGTTTTAGAAACGGTTTGGTCATCTTCAAGCGAGCAATTCTATATGGTGCCTTCAATATCATTGATGAACGTATGCTTTACATTTTTAATAATTTTGGCAGTGTCAATACTCATAAATATTTATTTCTCTTTCAAAATTAGGAAGCTAGACATGGTGGATGCACTTAAAATCTTGGAATAGTTCTAGGTTATTTCAGGAGCCATATCTGCATCTGCAGTCTCACCAGCCAGATAATGGTTTCAATTATTATATAGGTAATCTTTAATGTTAATACCGCAGGATGGACATTCTTCAGCATTGGCCTTTAATTTGCTTCTGCAGTTAGGGCAGTAATTTAATTCAACTTTATATGTTTTAGTCGGATCAATAACAATATTGACTTCAATTCTCTGTGTGATGTTTGTTTTTAGGACACTCATGTCCCAATTGTTGTCCATTAACATTTTCTTGTAATAGAACGCTTCAGTCATGGTGTCATAATTGCCGATGACATCATCACCTTTCTGAATGTAAAATTTTCTAATTTTATGGTTGAAAAGAATTTCCCCTTCCCTTTCCTTTTTGTTAACTTTGGTTCCTTTTATCCTGCCTTTCGGCCGCTTTTCAGGAAATGGAGGCAATTCCATATTTTCATATTTGTTTTCAAGGTCGCATTCAACAAGCAAATCGTAATCAAAATTACAAAAGAACAATGCATCTCTTTCATATAATGCATCGGATAATTTCCTAAACTCTCCATAGTCTTTATTATTGTATTTAACCCGGTATACATCACCTGTTTTTACAATGTTCCTGTAGAAGTATCTTATTTCTTGAGAGTTAATAGGAATCACCTTTATGGTTTAAAAAGAAAATTATTATCGTAAATCATTTTTCACGATTTCTGATTTATAGTATTATTTTTGGATTAAATAAATGTAATGAAAAATTATTTTAGTTAAAAAAATTAGAGTTAAATCTGATGTTTACTATCTCAAATGGAATCATATTGAAAGGTCAAGATTTAATTCCGGTTCGTGAAAATATTGTCGTTGAAAATGGCAAAATCATCGAAATTTCAAAAGAAGCGAAGGAAGGAAAAATTATTGATGTAGATGGTGCGGCAGTTTGCCCTTCTTTTATTAACGGCCACACACATATTGGAGATTCCATAATCAAGGACGAAGGTTATGGCCTTTCTTTAGGCGAGATGGTCAGGCCTCCAGATGGTGTTAAGCATGTTGCCCTGTCAAATGTGGAGGATGATGAGCTAATCGAAGCAATGAGGCAGTCAATGCAGGAAATGATTGACTCAGGAACAACACACTTTATTGATTATAGGGAAGGGGGAGTTAAAGGAGTTAAACTTCTAAAAGAAGCTTCAAAAGACCTTCCAATCAAACCAATTATTCTGGGCCGTGATGATAGTTTTTACGGTGATGACCCTGATTTAAGCAAAGTTAGAATTGCAGTTCGCAAACTTTTAAAAGTCGCTGACGGCATAGCGCCAAGCGGCTTTGGTGAAATCACAGCTGATGTTGCCGATATAATAGTTGAAGAATGCAATAAGTGCGGTAAAATATCATCAATCCATGTGGCTGAATCCGAATCTAATCAAATAGGGTCCTTAAATAATACTAACAGTACTGAAATCGCCAAAGGAGTTAAAAGCAATTTCAATCAGCTGGTTCACTTAACAAATCCCAAATCCGATGATTTGGAATTAGTGGCCGATTCAAATCAGAATGTTGTTGTTTGCCCAAGAGCAAATGCAACTTTAAGCGTTGGCGTGGCTCCATTAACTAAAATGCTGAGCTTAGGAATGAAACCATTGCTTGGAACCGATAATGTGATGCTCAACTCACCAAATATGTTTAGGGAATTGGAGTTTGCCTTAAAAATCATGTCTGTTTATTATAAAACTTATATCAATCCAGTTGATTTGGTAAAAATGGCAACAACCAATATTTGCGGATTTGAAATCAACAATATTATTCAAAAATCTGTAATTTCAGAGGATAATTATGCTGAATTCATTGTTTCAAAATCTTTTTCTAAAAATCCCTACCTTAATATATGTAATCGCATAGAAACGAAAAATATATTATATACCATTAACAAAAAAGTTAATGTATAATATCATGGGTATAATCTATACGATAATGGGTGAGATTTAAATGTATAACAAAATATTAGTCCCAACTGACGGGTCTGAATTTGCAAAAAAAGCTCAAAAGCATGCTTTATTCTTATCTAAAGTTAGTGGAGCAGAAATAATTGCTGTGAGCGTTACGGAAAATAATTTTGTTAATGGACTCCCATTAGATGATGAAGTATACCAGTTAAATCAAATCCTAAAAGAGAGATCTGAAGAAAATCTCAAGGAATTTGATGAGTTAAATGAAGAAAATTTAAAAATTACTCATGTGATTAGAGAAGGTTCACCTGCTAAAGTTATTTTAGAGGTTGCAAAAGAAGAAGAAGTTGACTTAATTGTAATGGGTAGTTCTGGTAAATCTGGCTTCGATAGATTTATTATGGGTAGTGTGGCTGATAAAGTTGTAAATTCAGCGAAATGTGCAGTACTCGTAGTTCATTAATTTTACCATTTTATTATTAAAGTTTACAAAAGGTGTTTTTATGTTAGTTAAAAGAACAATGTCTAAAAATGTTGTCAGCGTTTCCGTTCCGGGAAATCGTGAAAAAGTTTTAGACTTAATGAGAAAAGAAAACAAAGCGGTACTTCCTGTAGTTAAAGAAGATACTGATATTTTAGTAGGACTAGTAACTCGTTCTGATTTAATTAATAATCCTGATGAAGAACAAATTGCAATGTTAATGACCAGAGAATTAATCACCATTAAGCCTGGTGATGATGTCGTAGACGCAGCTCGTGTCATGATGGAAAACAATGTTAGAAGAGTTCCTGTAGTTAATGATGATGGTGAACTAGTCGGAATTATCACTTCCTTCGATTTAGTATCAAAAGCTTTAACTAAAATCGAAGTTGATGATGCTGTTGAAAATTATATGATTACTACTGTCCCAACTACTTGGGAAAAAGCTCCATTAAATGTAGCTTTTGAAACAATGAATCAATTTGGACTAAAATCTATTTTAGCACTTGATGATGATGCAAAATTATCAGGTATTCTAACTGAAACTGATTTTATCTCTGAAATTGAAATTATCTCTGAGAGAAGTGAACACAGTTCCACTGTCGGAACCGAAGGGGACAAATGGTCATGGGACAGCACTTCAGTTCTCTACATCGAGAAAAACAGTTTGAAATTTGCTGACAAAACTGTAAGTGATGTTGCTGTAAGCAATGTTGAAGTAGCTAATTCCAAAACCAAAGTTTCTGATTGTGCTAAAAAAATGAAATCCTTAAACATCGAACAAATTCCTGTTATTGGTGTTGAAGGGGATTTGGTCGGACTTGTAAGAGCAAGCGATTTAATTAAAGCATTAGTCAAATAATTGGGATAAGATGGCTGTTAGTCCGGTTTTAGTTGTTAAAGTAGATGATAGTACAGTTCGTGTTCGTGCAAGATTATATGATGATTTTTCCGAACACGCAATTGTATTGAATTCTGTTTTAACTTATTGGTGGACTAATAATATGCCCCCGGCTATAAAATTTTTAGAACTTCTTGATTCAGTCATTAAAAGAACTATCAATGAGATAATGCCTCATAAGGTATTGAAATTGAAATATGATGTTAAGGCTAATGGGGTATTGGAAAAAGCTTCTGAAATTGAAATTAATCTAGTGTCTGTTTCTGCTGATGATGTGGGTTTTAAAATCGATGGAAACAATATTTCCTTAAATGGAATTAGAAAAGTTGAAGAAGATTTTGAAGCTCATGAATTTTCAACTACTTTTGATCAGTGCATTGAAACACCTGATATCGTTTTGAAAAAATACATGGAAATGAAAAAAAATTAATGTTTCATTTTCATCTCACTTTTAAAGTTTATTATTTTAACATTCCTTTCGATTAAATTGCTGTTGATGATGATATTTCCAATTTAATCAATCATTATTTTTATTAAAACATTGAATATTAATTCTCAAAGTGAAACAATTTAATCAGTATATATGCATTCTTTGAAATTAGTTTATTTCTGCCTTAATTGTTTCAAGCAATTCTTTAGCATCCTCTTTTTTGATGTCCGGTGAGGTTCTAATAAAATCAATGAGTTCACTCTTCCTTTCGTTATCTAAATCAGACTCACTTATTGTTCTTGCATAATTTCTTTGAGGATAATATGTTTTTTTAGTGATATCCAATAACTCATCTTTTTCGTCGCTGGTAATGATGCCTTCGGATACGGCATTTGTAAAAACATATTTCATATTGATCAATGGAACGGAAAGTGCTTCAAGAGTCTCGCTGTCAAGCATCACGGCAACATCATCATCCGAATCAACTTCACCGGTAGTGTACTGGGAATAAACATAACCCACGCCGGTCATTCCCAATGTATCCAGTTCGGATGCTCTTAAAGCTCCCATGCTTGAAGCGCCATATACTTTTATTCCCTCATTAATAACATTCAGAATTTCCTTGTGGCCCACTGCAGAGTTCTGGTGAAACACTCCGTCAATAATGGCAATGATGTCGGGATGTTCCTTCAGTGCCTGGCTTAAGTCCCCTCTTTGAATTGGTCTTTTGTAGACTACTTCAATGCTGTCGGTTGAGTCCAAAATCTCTTTTGCCTCATCAAAAGGAATTGATAATCCTGCATAAACTATAATCTTCATCATTTTATCATACTTTCAGGAATCTGTATCCTGCTCTTGAAGGGTCAAGTGCAAAAAGTTCCATTTCAGGAATAACGACTCGAACAACGCTGACATCAAGTTCAGGCCGTGTCAAATCGTAATATAATATCTTATCAATATCATTTGCCAATAATTCTTCTTTAACAATTTCCAAATCTTTTGTAATTGAAGTTGTTGCATTATTCTCGATACTTGAAAGGCTGATTTTTTCATCTTCTTCTCTAAAGTAGTATTTATTTATCCTTTTCATCCGTTCGTAACCGGCTTCACGGGCAAAATCTGCTCTGACAGTGTCTTCACGAGCACCATTAATTTGTGTTGCCCTGCTTTGAGCCACTTCCGTTAAAGCTCTAAGGATTGCAACTTCAGGATCCAGATGTGTCCCCATGCCCAATGTTAAAAGTCCGGCATCCTTTGTAACGGTGTCGTCAGCTGAAGCCGCAATGGTAGGGACGTTGATATCGGCAGTGAAATCCATTAGTTTGATTTTTATTCCTTCGGATTCAAATTTATCTATGGTATCATTAACAATATCACTTTCGATACTGTCCAAATCAATCTGAGCATAATTTTTATGAGTTAACTCGAAAATGCTCCAAGCGTCGCGTTCAATTACTTCAAAAATCCCATGCAAAATAGCCTCTTCCAATATATTTCCTGAAGCAAGGCCATTGGTATTGGATTTGAATAGGCTTTCAGAATCATTATTGATGTAGGGGTGGTAAATTGCATTTGTAGGAATGTAGTAATCTTTATCTGTTATTATGTCTTTTGCAAGGCTCCATTCTAATTTCATTGAATCCAGATTTTCTTTCTTGAAGTCTTTAGGCAGATTTAAACTTTCGGGATTTATGTAATCCCCCAAATCTGAAATCTCATTTAGAGTAGCTATTGTGGTTTCATCACTTTCGTGTCTTTCGGCGGAATATCTCTCAAAGCCTTCCATCATTGCGGATGCCTTTGCATGGTCTCTAGTAATTCCCTTCCCGCCGTAAATGCTGATGGCACCTTCTTCAGCAGTTGGCCTGATTGCGGTATAAATAGGAAGACCTATTCTATCCAAATCAGTAATGTCTGCAATACGGGTGATTCCAGCTACTTTCAGTTTCTCTTCGTTAATTTCTATTGTTTTTGAAGGAGCAATTACTCTGTGAGTTCCTTTAAAGTATGTCAATTCGTCTGTCATTTTACATTCCTATAATTAATCTAACAATATTTTCAACACCGATTGTCATGGATGCCAAGGTCAATATTGCTGCAATGGCTATTGTAACAATCCAGATTCCAATATTCCAGTTCAAAACTTTTGATCCGTCCAGGTTTCCAATCGGAAGCAAATTGAACACGGCCAAAAAGCTGTTTACTGAATAACCGACAGAACAGATTATAAATATCAATAATGAAGTTTCTGAGGTAAATGCGGAATGATAAACTGAAGTGGCAATTGCCAGGAATACTAATGCGAGAATTATATTGACGATAGGTCCTGCAATTGAGATTTTGCCGTTTATCTCATCAGTCATATAGTTTGCATAGGTGTAGACTTCACCAGGCGCTGCAAATACGAATCCGAAAAAGGAAGTGATGAGTGCAAATATTAATCCTTGTGGCCATAATTTGAATTCGGCCCAGTAACCATATTTCATTGACACGAATTTGTGTCCGAGTTCGTGTAGGATAAAACCGGCTCCCACACCAACCATTACAATCGGCAAGATTGATAATACTGCATTTGTATCTCTTCCACCATTCACTATTGCAAAACAAAGTGAAATGACGAAAAATGCAATTATCAAGTCTCTTACTTCACTGCTTGTAAATCTAATCATAATGTTAAAATATCTAATTTTATATATAAAGTTTTTTCTAATATTAATTATGGACTTGCATGTTAACAATATTTTGAATGATTTGAAAAATGACGGCTTTCAGGCTTACCTGCTTACACAGTTCACAAATGTCGAATACATATCAGGTTATAGGCCGACCAGCTTCGCATTTTGCATAATTAAAGAAGAACCAATAATTTATGCATCTGGAATGGATATGGAATTGGCTAACAGGGATTCCAGCATTGAAGTTAAGGAATATGAATCTTTTGAAGGCATTGTTAAGGAATTGAAACGTGAGGGCATTAAGAGATTGGCAATCGAGCCAACTTTACCATTCAGCTCTTATGTTAGATTCAGGGATGATTTTGAAATAGATTCCAAGACTTATATAGATAAACAGAGAATGATCAAATCTCCTCAAGAAATTGAGAAAATCACACAGGCAACTGAAATCGCCCAGAAATCATTTTTACAATTGGACATTCTGAATAATGATGGAACTGAAAGGGAAATCGCTTTTGATTTGAACCGTTTAATGATTGAAAATGGGGCATCCAAGGAATCATTTGACACGATTGTTACAAGCGGTCCGGATTCAAGCCTTCCACATGCGGTTCCTCAGGATAAACAGTTGTCACAACCTATTCTGATTGATTGGGGAGCTATTTATGGAGGATATTGTTCCGATAACACTCGTACAATGGTTTACACAGAATCACAGCATGAAATCTGGGATATTGTGGCTGAAGCACATGACAAAGCAATAAAAGCCATTGAACCGGGTATCAAATGCTGTGAAGTGGATAAAGTTGCAAGGGACATAATTTCAGATTATTGCTATGGGGATAAATTCATCCACTCGACAGGCCATAGCTTGGGGCTTGACATTCATGAAACCCCAGGATTTTCATTACGTGATGAAACAGCTGTTGAAGAGGGCATGGTCATAACTGTCGAACCGGGGATATACCTTGAAGGTGAATTCGGAGTCCGTTTGGAAGACACTGTAAGCATATCAAAAAAAGCCGAGGTTATTGGAAATCTGCCATTGAAAATAGATTAACATGAAAGACCTAATCTATTCACTACATCATTAGTTAATATAACTCATCAATAGTGTAGTTTTCAGCGTTTTTCACATGGTATTTTGAACAGATTGCTAACTTATAATCATCAATGTCAAATAGGTTAAATTTTAAATCGTTTTTGTCATTTTTTAGTTTGATTTCATCATTAATCATTATTTCAAACTCGTCCAATCCAATATTAAATCCTAATCCTGTATATTTCATGTAACTTTCTTTTAAAACCCAATATCTGAAGAATTCTTCAGAGGAGTTTTCGGATTTCATTATGTTTTCATATTCCGTGTTGAAGAAGTACTGTTTGGCAATGTTCAAATCAATTGCAGGGTCGCTGTATTCAATGTCAACACCGACTTCCCCATCTGATATTGCGCAGGCAACGAAGTTTCCTGAGTGACTTATGTTAAAATAAACATTTTCAAAGTTTGCCACGTATGCCTTGCCGTATTTTCCGGTTCTAAAAATGGGGGATGCGATATCTTCTTCATCCAATAGTTTTTTCAAAAGCAGATAGGCTCCCTCACTAAGCTTTTTATCTTTGAGAAATTTGAAATTATCAACTTTTCCTTTCCTTTCCTCGGATAACCGTTGGTATGATTTGGCCAAATTCTAATCACCAACATCGCAATAAGCCAGTTTAACCCTGTTTATCATTATTCATAATATCTGTTTAAAGTTTAAATATTTTTTTAAACAAGAATATATTGTAGACATAGTTTAGACAGTAATTTTCCAAGGTTATTCCAATGAGTGCAGATACATCACTAATTGCAAAAATTGAAGGATTCATTTTAAAGTCCACAAAACCTGATTATATGGATTTTCAGGATAAGATAAATGATTTTTTATCTAAAAAACAGCAGGATGATGGGCCGGTTAAAAGTATTTTCAAAAGCATTGACATCCATGGATTCCAGGTCTTCACTTTTGGAAGTGAAAATGCGGGAAATACAATCCTCTTTATGCATGGCGGGGCTTTCATAAATGAAATCAATTATCAACATTTGTTGTACTGTCTTTTACTTTCCCGAAAGTTGGACGCATTTGTACTTGCACCCGTTTATCCGCTCGCCCCAAAACACAATGCAGCCGAAACATTCGACATGATGAGTGAATTCTATAAACGCCTAATAGAAAGGGAAAATCTGATATTGATGGGAGATTCGGCAGGAGGCGGATTCATACATTCGTTCTGCCAGTATATCAAAACAATAAACCTCCCGCAACCAAAAAAGATTATAACCTTTTCGCCATGGGTGGATATTTCAATGAGCAATGCTCCATATGACAGTGAGGATGATCCTATTTTAGGCGAAGTCGGGCTTAAGCAAATCGGCAAATCATGGGCAGGCAATCTTGATACTAAAGATTTCAGGGTCAGCCCCTTATTCGGAGACAATACAAATCTCCCAAGGACACTAATTTTTGCAGGGACTAATGAAATATTTTACGAGGATATCGAAAAATACGTTGAAAATCTGAAAAAGGATGGCGTTGATGTAAAATTCATCACAGGCGAAGGGTTATTCCATATCTATCCAATGTTTCCAATTCCTGAAGCAAAAGAGGCATTCAAAGAAATAAAAAAAGAGATTATGTGAATTATCTCATGTATAATATATATTTTCCAAATCTTGGGATTCTATAGATTATTGCAGCTGCAATATAACTAAAGAATATTAATAAAACCCAAAGAATTAAAGCTTTAACAGGCTCTGTATACGGCAGTTGGACTATAACTGGGAGTAAAGGCAGTCTGAATAAGTTGTGTATTAAAAATACTGCAAATGAATATTTGGACAATACTGAAATCAAAGGAAATGCCCTCACATGTTTCATTCTGGAACACAATTCAAATAATGCAAATGATCCTGTTAGAATGAAGGGGAATTCATACCATAAGAAGAAGTTATATCCTCTGATGTATGAATAGTATTGGAACACTACACATATTGCAAATGACACGATGGCCAGTAATCCAAGCTTATTTGAGGAATATTTCTTAAATAAATCTTTTTTGACAAGGTATCCCAAAATAATGTAAATCCCATAAACTCCCCCACTGAATCCGAGGCAGTATTGTATGGTTACATTTTGAACGCCATGCATATCGCATAATACTGTAATGAACGGCAGCAGGAATGCCAAAAATGCAAATACGATTGTGGCCTGATTTATTGTCTGCGGACTGAAATTCTTAAGCGCATTTGAAACAAACGGCATTGAAAGATACATTCCAATAATCATGGGCATGTACCACATGTGGCTGAAAAACAGGTTTCCGGCTTCTGTATAGTTGACCTGTCCGCTTCCGACAGTGACAAACTGCAGGCTAATCGCGTAGATTGCGGCCCAGATTATTGTAACAATTATCAGTCCTTTACAATTTTTTTCCCAAAACTTACGGATTCGCTCATCGTTGTATGTCCTATCGAGTAACAAATAACCCGTAATCATTAAAAAGAATGGGACTCCAATACGTCCAATAAATAGTGATACAAATTGGAAAATCCTTGAATAGATAGTGTAATTCATTATTGCATCTGATGAGATGATATAAATTCCATCGGTTGCATGAATATACAAAACAGTCAGAATTGCTATGGCACGTACAAAGTCAATCCATTCCACTCTATTTTTACCCATTGATTTATGTCTCCAAATGTTTTTTTATATATTATTTATTTTTTTTTGAATATTCTTAAATTTTTCTTAATAGTTTAAATACAGTTATGAATATAAATAAAAATAACTCAAATTTGAGTTTTTTTCATTCAATCAAAAGGTGACAAAAAATGGAATTGATGGAAATATTTAAAGATGCTTTGGCATATCCAGTAAATAATATCAAAGCATTATTGATTTATGCTGTTTTGGGTATAATTTTAGGGATTGCAACCATAGGTACTGTTACTGCAATCTCAGTAAGTTATGCTGCCGAAAATATATTGGCACTTATTGGGTCAGGCATTCTTGGAATTATTGTTGCACTTATTATAGGATTTTTGATTTCCGGTTATGAATTGGATATTGTAAAATATGGTATTCAAAGGGATGAAGGTGCTCCTGCAATAGATTTCATAAGACAATTCATCAATGGGGTCAAATACTTTGTTGTAAGTATTGTGTATATGATTATTCCAATCGTCGTTGCTTCACTTTTGGCGATTTTCTTCCAAAATTGGATTTCCCAATTAATCTTAGTAATTTTAACAATAATCTTTTCTTTAGCTCTAATAATGGCTCAATGCAGATTGGCCAAAACCGAAGACTTAGGTTCTGCTTTGGCAATTGGCGAAGCAATTGGTGATATAACCAGAGTAGGTGTTGTTAAACTTATTTTGTTTATCATCGCTATGTTCATAATTCTTTTCGTTTTATATTTCATCGTGATGCTTATTGCTCAGTGGAACTCTACAATCGGTGGTATCCTAATGGGTATTTTAGGTGTTTACACTACTTTCTTCATGGCCAGAGCAACAGGTTTATTGTACTCTGAGGTATGAACGTATTCTAATCATAGAGGGATAATATGAATAAAAAAATATTAATGATAATGTTAATTGCAATAAGCTTAATAACTTCGGTGGGAGTTATTTCAGCGGCTGACGATTCAATTTCCATTCCTGTTAAAATAGTTTGGAATGGTGTGGACGATACACCGGATCATGTTGTTGTACAGCTTTTAAAAGATGGAAAAGTTGTCGATAAAGTCACTTTAAGTGATTCAAATTCCTGGAAAGCGGTCTTCAAAGTAGATGACAATGGAAACTATAAAGTTAATGAAATAATCTCTGATGATTATTCATCTCAAATAAGTGGAAATGTTAAAAATGGTTTTGTGATTAAAAACAGTAAAATTGTTTTAGATGATGTTTTGGGCGTACTTGACGACGAATCTGAAATGGATGATGTAGTGTCTGACACCAATGATACTGTTATAGGCGATGATGAAGCGCCTTCTGCTGACGGTTCTGGAGAAGATGCTGCTGATGGCAGTGCAGATGATGATGCTGATGGCAACTCAACCGATGATTCTAACTCTACTGATGATTCTAACTCTACTGATGATTCAAATTCAACTGATGATTCTAACTCAACCGATGATTCCACTGATGATTCAGATGATGGAAAAACAACTACCACTAAAACAAAAACCACAACTACGACCAAAATAATCAAACAAAACAAAAAACCGGTTAATGCTACAAGTAACCATAAAAATACTGGTTTCCCAATTGTTGTTTTGGTTATTGCAGTGTTTGTAGCGGCATTTATTCCATTCTCACGTAGGAAATAGTTAAAGTAGATGGCCCGCCATCTACATTTCTTTTATTTTTTTTACATTAATTTTATTTAGAGAATTATTATGAAACTGGTTTTTAAAGCTATTGAAAAATATTTTTTCATAATTATCATATTGGCGGCTGCAATATCATTACTCTTCCCTAATGCCTTTCAATGGGTTTTAAGTGAAGTGAATGGAGTCAATATCATAAATTTGCTTTTAAGCATTGTCCTTTTCACTATGGGCACTACATTAAAATTAGAAAACTTTATCAATGTTTTCAGACACCCTCAGGAAATTGCGCTGGGAATATCCATTCAATATATCTTAATGCCTCTTTTAGCATTGTCTCTTGCGAGCTTATTTTCCCTTGATGTAGGTTTGACAGTCGGAATTATCCTAGTCGGAACAGTTCCTGGAGGCACGGCATCTGATGTTATCACGTTCCTGTCAGGAGGGGATGTTGCATTATCCGTTTCGCTTACTGCAGTGTCTACTGTGATTTCACCTGTTTTGACACCTATGATTACACTCTTGTTAATAGGCAATCATATTAATTTCAATCCACTGGACATGTTCATATCCATTGTTCAAATCGTGATTATTCCAATCGCATTAGGTTTGATTTTAAATTATAAATTCCCTGCTTTCTGTGAGAGATTGAAAGATTATTTGCCGGCAATATCCTCAATTGTAATTTGTCTGATTGTTGCAGGCGTAATGGGTGCAAATCAGCAGGCAATATTAGGGTCATTTGAAATAATTATGGTTGTTGTTATTTTACAGTATTTCATTGGAATGTCATTCGGATTCGTTGCAGGATATCTGACTGGAATGAATAGAAAACAAATGATTACGGTGGCCATTGAAATCGCATTTCAAAATTCAGGGCTGTCAACCAGTCTTGCAAAGACACATTTTCCAGGCTTAACTCAGGCAACTGTTCCAGGAGCCCTGTATTCTGTCTGGCAGAATTTCGCAGGATCGATTCTGGCACAGATTTTCAAAAAATATGTAAATGATTCATATATGGAATAACTCCTGTGCCATCAAATAATTTTTAGGCGTAAGACTAATTTTTAAATTTCTTGATTTTTCGTTCAAGGATAAGTAGTGGAGTTAAATCATGTAAGATTTCATAGTCAAATAGGTAATTTTATTAGTTATTGTTAACCTCAAGGATGAAAACGGAAATCCGATTACCGGTGTTAAGGTCAGCATAAGATTACATACAGTTGCTGGGTTGACAAAAACGGAAATGCAAAGTTAGTCATAAGGTTGAGACCAGGCACTTACACCGCTAAATTATCCTTTGAAAACAATAACTACGTCAAAACAACAAACAAAACCAAAATAACTGTTAAAAAGGCAACTCCTAAACTGACTGCAAAGGCAAAGAAATTCAAACAATCAGTAAAAACCAAAAAAATACTCTGTTGTCTTGAAGGACAATGTAGGAAAGGCATTTAAAAAAGCCAGATTAACCTTGAAGATTAAGGGAAAAACCTACACTGCAAAAACAAACAGTAAAGGTAAAGCAATCTTCAAGATTAAGAAATTGACCAAAAAAGGCAGATTCAAAGCAACAGTTACTTTCAAAGGCAATAATCTCTACAATAAAGTAGTCAAAAAAGTTAAAATAACTGTCAGGTAGATGGATTATTCCATCTCCACTTTTTCTTTTTTTTTAAATCTCTTAAAGGATTGGCATCAACTGTTTTTCGATTTGCTAAATGTCCATTCATCAAGTCAAATTTCATTTGCTCCAATTTTGTTTTAGCTCTGAAAAATTGTCTTTAAAAGCAACCAATATTTTATATCCTTTAAAGTCCAATCAAATCTTATGAAATTAAAAATAATCAATGATTTAGCATTAGTTATTGACAATATTGTTTCTAAAAAATATTTATCTAAAATACAGGAATTTTTGTTAAGTGGTGCGATTTTTACAGATGCTTCACAATTTTTGGCCATGCTCATAATTGTTATTCTGGTAAGTGAATTGATTTTAGGAATCTTGATAAACATTTTAGGTTTGCCAATTTCTGTTCTGATCCTGCCGTTATTTGTACTTCCTGGATTGTTCACATATGTTGTCGTACAACAGGAAAGGAGGGCACAGGAAATCGAGAGAACAGCACCGGATTTTTTAAGACAACTTTCAAGCATGCTGCAGGTAGGTTTGAGCTTTGAAAATGCTATGGAGGACATGTCACAATATGGCGAGGGACCTATGTACGACGAGATGCGCAGGACAATCCTTGAAATCCGCATGGGTCGCAATTTCGATGATGCATGGAGAGCAATGAGCAAACGCCTGAAATCACGGGAGCTGGAAAGGATATTCGGCATTATTTTAGATGGCCGCAAAAGCGGATCAAGCATATCGAAGGTGCTGTCCGATGTTTCCGATGATTTGCGGGAATTGCTTGCACTCAAAAGAGAGAGAAAATCCACAGTAATGATGTCTGTCATGTTTCTGTTGATATCTGCAGTCATTGCAACGCCATTTGCGGTTGGAATGGTGAGTGTGTATTCGGGATTCATTCAGGGTTATGGAATTGAATCTCAGATAATTCTAACCGCGCCAATTGCAGGGGAGTTGTATTTAATTATTCATTCTGTTCTTGTGGCGTTCATCATCAGCATCATAATGTATGGCGAGCTTAAGAAGGGAATTAAGTTTTCATTGCCTATTGCCGTTGCATCATTTGCAATATTTTATTTCATATCAGCATTCGGCGGAACACTGCTTATGGGAGGATTATGATGGATAATAATGGTCAGGCAGCAGCGGAATTTATTTTACTGTTTGGCGGAATACTTGTAGTGGTTTTACTTGTGATTTATATGTACAATAATTACATAAACGATTTGTCCGGTGAAATATCATCAAAAGAAGTAAATGAATTCAATACGGAGTTGAAATCGTTGGGAAAATATTTCAGTTAGTTAGTTTTGGAATTATCCAAACCCCAAAAATTGAAATCAGGCAGCATAACATTATGGCTGGAGGAAAAGCAAAGTATCCGATTACCATTCCAATCAAAACCAAACCTATTGTAAAATACATAGGATAATTGTTGCTTAAAACGACTTGAAGAGCGATATTTCCGGGATCCGCATCTTTTAAGAAATTGCCTATTGCCAATGAGAATATTGCGGTTATAATAAAAATCAAACCATATAAAAATTGTGGGAAAAATACATAAAAGTTTTCAGCAACGAACGTTGTCAGGTAAGGCAATAAAGAAAATATGAATAATGTAATTCCCATTGTCCAGATGACATTAGGGTCGATTTTATTAACGATACTGAATACGTTATTGTTGAAATTCCAGAAATTGAAACAGACCATGAAGCTTATTGCATAGATTATAAATTCATATTTGATATCTATAAGGGCTTGCCAGCTTCCATTGCTTGCAAGCGGAATCTCCAGCACGATAATTGTAATTATGATGGCTAAGACGGCATCTATCAATGCTTCAAATCTTTCAGTTTCCATTACTGTCCCTCCTAATCAGTCTGCCAATTGCAATCCATAGGATAATTGATATTAAGCAGGTAATGTAAATCCCCGGACGATATATTGTGTATGTCAAAACAAATCCAATCAGAATCAAGACCAATGGCAGATTCATATAATAGGAATCATGATTGATTTCCTGCAGATTTTTGTTATAGGGATTATTCCTGTAAATGGATTTAGTGGCTAATGTATTCAGGATGTGGGTTGCAATGAAAATTAATCCAAACATTGTTTCGGCAGGAATTGAATTAATGTTATTTGCAAGCCAAATTGTAAAATATGGTATTAAGGATATTACAAAAGTCATAATTCCATAAATCCAGACTGTCGTATTGTCTATGGTCTCAACGAGCTGGAACAGGTTATGATTGGCATACCATAAGTTATATAGGATTAGGAAACTTATGAAATAAGCAACATACATAGTATTAAGCTCTAAAAAAGCACTTAGGGTTGGACTGGCAGGTTGCGGAATTTTTAAAACAAGCACTGTTATTACAATTGCGATGATTGCATCGATAAATGTTTCAAATCTTGTCGTTTCCATAAAACAATATTTATTATTTTTAGTATAAAATATTAATCAAGGTGATAAAATGGACATGTTGATAGGCGGAAAACATATTTCAGGTGAAGATTTGGCGGAAATTAAAAACCCATATAATGGTGAAGTAATCGATACAGTTCCGATTGCTCATAGGCAAACTGCAGATTTGGCCATAACAGAAGCAAATAAAGCAAAAGAATCATTACTGGAAATGTCTGCTTTTAAAGTTTCAAATAAACTGTTGAATGTGGTCAAAAAATTGGAGGAAAAACGTGAGGAATTTGCCAAATCGTTGACATTGGAAGTCGGAAAACCTATTAATGAATCATTAGTTGAAGTGGACAGATCCATTGAAACTTTAAGATTGTCCGCTGAGGAAGCTAAAAGAATATATGGAGAAAGCGTACCGCTGGATGCGGGATTGAACGGCAAGGGATTTTTCGCATTTACTCAAAAGTTGCCTGTAGGTGTAGTTGCAGCGATAACCCCGTTCAACTATCCTTTGAACCTGACAATTCACAAGATTGCACCTGCCATCGCATGCAAAAACACAGTAATTGTAAAGCCGCCAACCGAAGCGCCACTCACAGTAATGAAATTCTGTGAGCTGTTGAATGAGGAATTTCCTGACGGGGTTGTAAATGTTGTTACAGGTTACGGATCTGAAGTTGGGGACTATCTGGTATGTTCGGCGGATGTTGATAAGATTTCATTTACTGGGAGCGTAACAACAGGAATGATGATTTCACAAAAGGCGGGCATGAAAAAGGTTACTTTGGAACTGGGCGGAAACGATCCTGTAATCATATTAAAAGATGCGGATCTTGACAAGGCAGTTAAAGGCATTGTCAACGGTGCATTCCTAAATGCGGGACAGGTCTGCATGGGTGTTAAAAGGGTGATTGCTGAAGATGATATTGCTGATGAGCTTGCCAGCAAATTAGTTGATGAGACTGAAAAATTGGTTAGGGGAAATCCTATGGATGCTAACACTACTTTAGGCACTCTAATTAGTGAAAAGGCAGCGATTCAAGTTGAGGAAACAGTAAGGAATGCTGTTGAAAAAGGTGCTGAAATCTTAACTGGGGGAGTTCGTGATGGCGCATTCTATTCTGCAACAGTAATGGATAATGTTTCTCGGGATATGGATTTGGTTGTAAGGGAAACATTCGGACCAATCGCGCCGATTATTCGTGTTAAAGATTTGGATGAAGCGATAAGTGTTGCAAACGACACCGAATATGGATTGCAGGCAGGAGTATTTACTTCCGATTATTCATCTGCAATGAGATGTGCCCAGGAAATTGAAGCAGGAACAGTATTCGTCAACAAACAATCCACATTCAGAACAGATAACATGCCGTTTGGAGGATTTAAAAATAGTGGTGTTGGAAAAGAAGGAATAAAATACGCGGTTGAAGAAATGACAAAAACAAAATTGATAGGATTGAATTTAAGATAGAATTGATTGTACTATTTGGATTGATTTCTTACGCCAGGCTTAAAGCAATTTCTGTAATTAGATTAAGTTTTTTTCTGTAGAGGCAATATCTTAATGTTTACATGATGAATCTTAAGTCTAAATCCATTATTGAATGTGTTATCATCCACATGAATATTCACGAGCAAGGAGTGTTCTCCTTCCCCACTTAAATCACAAAAAACTTCTAATCCAATATTGGTTGATTATTTTATTTTAAATAATTCTCAACAAGGTTACGTGTTTCATTTAAGGATTCCATCGGTATGCCTTTTGGCATTTCACCAAGGTCTCCTCCAACATCTTTAAGAATGCTTCCGTTCATTCCAAGAAACATTCCTTCACTTACAATGTCACTGAATGATTGTGGAGGCAATAGGGATACTCCTACTTTATTGTCATCTTTCACGTTCAAATCATTGGTCACAACTGTTATTGCACGTTTTCCGAGGTTGACATTACAAAGCATTAGCTTATCGTTTTTCGGGTGTTGTGTAACGCTCATTATCTCTCCGACTTTAATGTCCACGCCCATAATCGGGTCATTTATCGGACCTAAAGCCAATCTGTTTTTCAAACCTAAGATCGTATCGAGGAAGAATCTCACTTTGGCAATGTTTTCCTGGGTTTTTTCACGGTCTTCTTTTGGAGCATTGCTTAAGAATTTTTTGTTCCAGTCGTCTCCTCCCAAACATTCAATAATCTTTTCAGTTTTTTCAGTTAATGCTGCAACATCAGGAGAATTAACCAATTCATCTCCTTCTAAATAAGAATAAGTTAAGGATTGAAAATCACTATTCATCTGTTTTCCCAATTCAATTGCTTGCTTTTTATTCCAGCTTCCCCTAAAAGAAGCAGTTGGAATAAGATTCAGGTAATTTTCTCTTGCTTTGCTTGCCACTAGAATTCTGTAATCTTTTGTTGTATCCCACATTTAAAGCCCTCTTTGTTGTCTAAAATATATTTTTATTTTGGAATTTAATAAGTTTTTTGTAAAAAACTCATTTTTTTTAAATTTATAAAACATAAAGTATTTATATTAACAATTAAATAAAATTATACATATTTATTTAATATTTATATTCATAATAATGTGGTGTAAACATGGTAGAAGTTTCAAAATTACGCAGTTTAGATATTTATACCAACACTGGTCACTATGTTGGTCGTGTAGAAGACGTTGTTCTTAATATCAGATTAGGAACTATCTCAAAATTACAAGTTAGAGCTATTGAACAACAACCAAAACCTGCAGGGTTCGTAAATTCATTTTTAGGAAGCATTCGTGGAGAAGTTCCTGAAGACAACAATATGAGATCTTTCCAAAGTGATTTATTAACCGTTGACTTTGATAAAGTTCAAGCTATCGGGGATATTATGCTAATCAATCCTAGGGATATTAAAAAAGTAAACCCTGAACCACCAGTCCCTGAAGTTGCAGCTCCAAAACCTGAAACCCCACAACCACAAGGCGAAACTCAAAGCCAATTCGACACTGAAAGATTATAAGTAATCTTTCATATATTCTTTTTTTTAAACTTTTTTTAGTGTGATAACTATGAAAGTAGGTATTATAGGATGCGGTGCTATTGCTAACATTATAACCACCAGCATAGTTCCGGAAAATAATGGAATCGATATTGCATATTTTTTCGATAAGGATATTGAAAAAGCTGAAAATCTGGCAAGTTTGGCCGGAGGAGTGGCAGTACTCAACTTTGATGACATGATGAATGATGTTGACCTGATTCTAGAATGTGCTGCGCCAGTTTCAGTTAAGGAATATGCGCCAAAGGTTTTAGAACACGGTATTGACATGATTATAATGAGTATCGGCGCATTGATGGATAATGAATTCTATAATGAACTTGAACAGTTAGCTAAAAATCATGGTGCAAAGATACATCTTCCTTCAGGCGCTATCGTGGGCTTGGATGGAATCAAAGCTGTTGCAAAGTTCGGTCTTAAAAATGTCACTCTCACAACAAGGAAATCTCCAAAATCCCTTGGAAAGGACATTGATACTGAAGAGATATTATTTGAAGGAAAAGCTTCAGATGCAGTAAAGGAATTCCCGCTAAATATAAATGTGGCGGCAACCATAAGCATTGCCTGTCAGAAGGATATTGATGTTAAAATCATTGTTGACCCAAAAGTCGATAGGAACGTTCATGAAATTGTGGTAAAAGGTGATTTCGGCGAATTCAAAACAAGAACAGAGAATCTTCCTTGCGAATCCAATCCGAAAACAAGCATGCTGGCAGCACTTTCAGCAATCAGATTGCTCAAAAGCTTTAATGAAACCATCAGTGTGGGAATGTAAATGAAAGAGTATGAAGTTTATTCATCCTTAAAAGTTCCAAAAAACTCAAAAATTATAGTTAGACTGGATGGCAGGGCTTTTCATAAGTTGTCTTCTGATCTGGACTTGGAAAAGCCTTATGATAGAACTTTTTATGAGGCAATCGTAAAAGTTTGTGAGGATTTATTCAGCGAATTCTCACCGATTTTTCTTTATGCCTTTTCTGATGAGATAAGCCTGCTTTTGGACAATGTTCCTTTTGACGGCAGAGTTGAAAAGATCAATTCTGTTGTACCCAGTTTCGCATCCGCATCTTTTGTAATGAATTATGATGTTGATTTTAGAAAGCCTCCTTCTTTCGATTCAAGAATCATTCCAATCAATGACGAAGATGTCTTGAAATATTTCAAATGGAGACAGGATGAGGCCTGGAGAAATTGCGTAAACTCATATGGAATTTCATACCTCAAAACTAAGTATTCAAATAATGAAGCCAACGATAAAATAAAAGGTATGAAGCTAAATGAAATTCATGAATTATTGTTCCAAAATGGAATTAACTTGAATGACATCGAAACATATAAAAAGCGCGGGATAGGAATATATAGGAAAGATAAGAAAGTTGAAGGTTTCAATAAAAAAGAGAAAAAGAATCAAACATCCTATAGAAGTTACGTTTACACAGATTGGGAACTTCCGATATTCAGTGAAGATTTCCTTAAAGATATCGGAGCGATAAAATGAGTTTCATCTCTAAGCTATTTGGAAATGACAATGAAGAGTTTGGAGAGGTCCGTGTTGACCGTGAAGTTCTCGATTCAGTTATTTATTATTCAAAAAAAGCATATCCAAATGAATTTTTAGCATTTTTCGATGGACAAATAATCGATAAGGTACTCTACATCACAGGTTTGATATTCCTTCCGGGTGAAACTTGCGAAACTGGAGCTGTAGTGCACACTGAATTAATGCCGATGAATACAAAATATATGGGATCTGTCCACAGCCACCCAGGACCAAGTGCAAGACCATCGGACGCGGATTTGAAGACTTTCTCAAAACATGGATACTTTCACATGATTGTCTGTCTTCCTTATTCTTTAGAAACTTTTAAATCTTACGACCGTTACGGTCAGCATATGGATTATACAATAGGGGATTACGGATATCTGGCCGATGATAATCCGGACGAATTTTTCGATGCAAGTGATGTGGTCACCGATGATGATGAGTTCAAACCGGGATTTTTCGATGAGGAAGATGATGAATTTTTCAAAACACTCGATGATGAAAGGGTTAATCATTATGAAGAATTCGAAAAGCAGAATCGTGTTCAAGTGATATCCAATACCCAAATGCCTCAGTTGATTAGAATCGAGTTAAATCCTGATGGCTCTGTTAAAAGAATAATAAAAAAAGAAAAATAAAAAACAATTATGGTGAAATTGTTTTTATTATAAGTTTAATCCGATAGCTTCATAAACATTATCTAATTCTCGGATTTCATTAATAACGTCTTTTGGAATTTCCTTATCTAAAGTTAGAACCATGATGGCTCTTCCGCCTTTTTCATCTCTTCCAACTTGCATAATTCCAATGTTAACGTTATGTTCTCCTAATTTGGTTCCTATTTTACCGATACTTCCAGGAACATCTTCATATTTTGCAATGAACATGTTTCCTTTAGGGATAACATCTACCCAGTAGCCGTTCACTTTTAAAATTCTTGATTCGTGTAAATGAGTACCTTCAGCAGAGAATGTATCGTTGTCACTGACTGCAATGACATTAATTAAGGAGTCATATCCTTTATCGGAATCTTTTCTGCCTTCAGTAATGCTTATTCCTCTTTCTTTTGCAACAAGTGAAGCATTTACTTCATTAACAGGAGAACTTAAGAATGGGTTAACAACACCTTTGATAACGTTTCTGGTTAAGATTTCAAGGTTATCGATTTCAGCCAGTTCGCCGCTGTAGATAATGCCGATTTCCCTGATTTTACCGTTCACTCCTTGTGATACGAAACTGCCTAATTTTTCACATAGTTCCATGTATGGGGTCAATTCCTGATATGTGTTATTATCGATACGTGGCATGTTCAAAATGTTTTTAGGGTTGTTTCCTTTGATTAATTCAATAATTTCATCAGCCACAATTATGGCGGCATCCCTTTGTGCCTCTTTAGTTGAAGCAGCAATATGAGGAGTTAAAACGATATTGTCCAATTCGAATAATTTTGAGTCTTCAGCAGGTGGTTCGTCTTCGTACACATCCAATGCAGCTCCACCTATTTTATTGTTTGCTAATGCATCATATAATGCTTCTTCATCAATAATTCCGCCACGAGCGCAGTTAACAATATATGTGGTGTCTTTCATGATTTCAAATTGCTCGGTTGAAATTGAATGTTCAGTTTCCGGAGTCAATGGAACATGTATTGTGATGAAATCAGCATTTTTAAGAACAGTGTCCAAGTCAGTCAATTCAACACCCATCTGTTTTGCAACTTCTTCCGGAAGGTATGGATCATATGCCATGGCATCCATTCCAAATGCTTTGCATCTGTTTACAACTTGTGAACCGATTCTTCCCATACCTATTACACCGAGGGTTTTGTTTCTAAGTTCAACGCCCATGAACTTTTTCTTTTCCCATTTGCCTTCTTTAACGGATTTGTCAGCAATGGATATTTTACGGGCCATGCTTAGGATTAATCCCATGGTATGTTCTGCAACGGTCACTGAAGTTGATTCAGGAGAGTTTACAACCATTATACCTTTTTCAGTTGCAGCGTCAATGTCGATGTTGTCCACTCCAACACCTGCTCTTGCAATTATTTTCAAATTGTCCGCTTTTTCAATGATGTCTTTGGTTAGTTTTGTCCTACTTCGTACAATTATTCCACCATATTCGTGGATGGTATCAGCCAATTCTTCAGGAGTGATTTCAGTGTCTACAACAACGTCAGCCACTTCCTTCAGATTTTCGATACCTTTTTCATTAATAGCATCAGCAATAAGTACTTTCATTTTTTCACCATAATTATTGAATATTTAATCATAAATATTAGTTAAATATCTATTTTTTATTATATTTAAAATATATTATATTTCATACATTAACCACTATTTTGCAAATTTTAAAAAAATATTACTTCTTTTTAATTA
The DNA here is from genome assembly GCF_017406825.1 of Methanobrevibacter sp. Lineage (GTDB taxonomy): Archaea > Methanobacteriota > Methanobacteria > Methanobacteriales > Methanobacteriaceae > Methanocatella. The sequence continues at coordinate 18,164 of NZ_JAFQXT010000043.1, read as the reverse complement.
AATGAGATTATTTAGCTTAATGTGTGCAATATTACCTTAACTTATTAATTTAAGGCATTGAACAAATGGAATTGGTGGGATTAATTTCAAAAATTTTTCTATAATATTTAAAATGTTGAATAAATAAAATACAATTAGCGATGAAAAATTAATTATTTTTCCAATGAAAAGTTAACAGTAATATTCATTGTTTGAACCCCTTGAACTATGGATATGCCTAAGATAACCAACGGGTTTAAAAAACTTAGGAATCCTCCAGTTTGAGGTTAATATAGTTTAAGATGACTCAAGTAATAATCGGTGATTTTTATGGTAAGTATGGATGAATTTCCAATTTCAAGTGCAAATTACATTGTAGGATACAAGATTGTTGAGAATAAAGGATTTGTATATGGTTTGACCGTACGTGCAAGAGGCCTTGGTGGAGATATAGGAGCAGGTCTCAAAGGAATTCTAGGTGGAGAAATCAAACAGTATGTTAAAATGATGGAGGAGTCAAGAGAGGAATGCATCGAACGATGCATTGAACATGCAAAGGAATTAGGTGCAAACGCAATCATTTCAATGAGAATGGACTCTGACAGCATATCCCAAAATATGCAGGAAGTTTTAGCATACGGAACTGCTGTTGTTATTGAAAAAGAATGATGATAATATGTTTCTTGAGGATTTTGAGTATAAAGGAAAAGTAATTCCGCAATGCATTTTAGGATATGGTCCATTTATGGCTGAGCTTTATTATGGGCACAGATCAAGACTTTACTTGGATGATTTATACAACAATCCTCAAAACACTTCCGAGGTTATCATGGAAGCATATAATCGGGGTGTACGTGCTATAAACCTGGTAAATGATTCAAAATTATTGCAGGCCTATGATATTGCACTGTCTGAAGGATGTGAGATGAAAGTAATCGCAACTATAGGCAAAAGCGATGTCGATTATCTGAATCCGAATTATGAAGTTGCAAAGGAAGCCGACTGGGATGAGGATATAGAGCTGTTCAGCCAATATGACTGTCCCTTAATGATTGTTGATGAATTCATAACCGACGCATATGACTGGAGGTTAACCTCAAAGATTTTAAATAGGATTAATGATTCAGGTTCCCTTTCAGGTCTTTGCACTGCATTTCCATCAAGAACTTCAGATTTGCTCGCCGATAATCTGGATATGGATCTGTTCGATTTTTATATGATTCCATATAACAGCCTTTCCTATATGATGGATATCAGTGCTTTCAATGCTTCTCAAAGACAGGAATTCATCGAAAAAATAGCTAATCTAAATAAGAAAATCATCGCCACAAGAATACTTGCGGCAGGAGTCCTAAAACCAAAAGAAGCATTCACATTCTATAAGAATGCCGATTTTGTGGATGCGATTTGCATGGGCGTTGCCAAAGTTGAAGAGGCACGTGAAGACTTTGAATTGTTGAAGGAATATTAAAGTTTTACAACTTCATATTCTTCAAATGGAACGTGTCCGTCCTGTTCAAGGGATTGGTTCAAGTCAGCCAGTCCGTTAATCAGGTCTTTTATATTTTTATTTGAGGGTTTCTTGCCGGTAATCTGCAGATATTGTCTAGGGGAAATCTCACAAAGTTCACATTCAAAATTGCAGCATCTGTCCTTTTCTTCACAGCCATATCCTTCCTGTTCCTCATCGGTTCCTATTACAATATCATCAAGAATTCTGGATACGCGTTCGTCTGATGCAAACATTGCTATTTTCTGGGTTTTTCCACAAATCCCAATAGCTTTTTGACCTTTAAAGTTACAAACCCATTTAATAGGATAGTTTTCCATATCAGTTATTTGCAAGTTTTCCATATTACCACTTTAGTTTTCTTTTCTTTCTCTAATCATCTTCAATAATTCTTTTGAATTTTCAAACTCTTTCAATTCCCATGATTTGATGACAGGTACGGTTCCAAGGGATTCTTTTATTTTTTCATTGTTAATAATGAATACTGGTTCTGAAGTCGTAACCATTGATAAATCTTTTAATGGAATGGCCATTCTTTTCAATGTTTTTTCTGTTCTGTTTTTCTCGACATTGGCTATTAATGGGGAATGTTTATCAGAACTTTTCATTTTTGCAACGGCATCAAATGGGCTTTTATTCGTGGATATCACGCCATATCCAAGTTTTGATAAGTCATTAACATCATCGCTATATTCAATGTTTTCCTTTTGGGGTTGCTTCAACAGATCAATGTCCAATGTCACTTTGGTATTCAGGATCTCTTCTAAAATCATTGCAGTTTCCGTATTCGCCCTGACAATTCCATTTTCGTATTTGTACATTGTGGCGCGAGATACATGCGCAAGACTTGCCAAATCCTTAAGGGACATTGAGTATTCTTCGCGGTATTGTTTGATGACATTTCCGTCGATTTTAACAAAGTAACCTCCGCGGTCAGCCAGTATTTCAGGGTATTCACCATATGCAATCATATTTTTCAGGGTTTCAAAGCCGATTGTCGGAATTTCATATCTTTCATAAATCACGCCTTCCTCCAAAAAGCCGTTCCTTGATTTTTCACCGATTATGATTGGGGAGGCAAGAAATATATTTGCCAATTGTTTCATTTCATGCGCATTATGTTCATTAATGCTGTCAATGTTTTGAAATGTTTTCAGAAGTAAAATCTGTAAGTTTTTTCTTGCTACAATATCAAAAGAACCCTGGTCATAAATGTCTGAGGTTTTAAAACCATTTGAGGTTAGTAAGTTTTCAATATTGTGTAATAGTTGGCTTCGGGTTAACATAGTAAATACCTCTCTTAAACTATATATTAATTTAACATTAAATATATTTTAGTAGGTGATTTTGATTAAGTATTTATACATTGGAATAGACGATACGGATTCTCCGGATGGGATGTGCACAACATATCTCGCAAGCCAGATTATCAATAAATTCAGGGATAATGGCATAGGTCTAGTTGATTATCCCAGGCTGATAAGATTGAATCCATTTGCCAGACATAAAACCCGTGGAAACGGAGGGGTTGGATTAAAAATCATAAATGATTCAAAAGCCGATTTGGCAAAAGAAATCGTTCTGGAATCTGTTGAAAAACTGTCCATGTTTGACTGTGACAATACAAATCCCGGCGTAATCTTTTATGAGGGGGATATTACAAAGGAAATGGAAGATTATGCATTCAAAGCAATTTATGAGTTCATAACAATTGATGAGGCTGAGGAGTTTGGCAAATCCGTTGGATGTGAAATTCATAAGTTCAAAAAGGGAAGAGGAATCATCGGATCCATTGCAGCAATCAGTTTGCCTTTATCCGATTGCACCTATGAATTACTTGCCTACCGGGCACCTGAAAACTTTGGAACCAAACGCCAGATTGACTATGAGTCTGTTTATGAGATGGACAGGAAGACATTTCCGGACACTTTTGAAAATATCGATTATTCTGAAGATTATATTGCAATCGAACCGAAAACTCCATGTCCTGTTTTGTATGGAATCAGGTCAAACACTCCTGAAGCTCTAAATGAAGCAAAAGGTATTGTTAAAGTATCTGAACCGATTGATGATTGGTGTATTTTCAAAACAAACCAGCACACCGATATGCATATTCAGAAGGCTTCAAAAATTTCGGACATGAAACAGTTCGGGTGTTACTGTGTTTGCGGAGAGGTTAAAAACAAGCCTACAATCATTGATGGAGGCCATATGTTCTTTTATATCCGTGACGAGTCCGATGAGATTGAATGCGGAGCATATGAACCAACCAAAAAATTCAGAAAGACGGTTTCTCATTTAAGGCCTGGAGACATTATTGAAATTTATGGCGGAATCGGCGAGCAGCACACATTCAACATTGAAAAGTTCAGGGTTATCAAGTTGAATGATGTGGAATATAAGAATCCTGTTTGCGAGTGCGGAAAGAGAATGACTTCAGCCGGCAAAAACAAGGGATTCAAATGTAAAAGATGCGGAAATAAAATTGAGTCAGATGAAAAAGTTCCTATTATAATTCACCGTGATTTGAATAATGCTCAATTTTATGAAACACCGGTTTCTGCTAGAAGACATTTGTCAAAACCTCTTTGCCGTTATGATTTAAGGTAAATACTTTTATTTGATTCTTTGTTTCAGATTTTAGCCATTATCTTTAAAAATCTTTAATTCACTTTTTGTGAAATAATAATTAATTTATAACGATTCTTATTCTTATTTTTAGAACTTTTGAGAACTAAGTCTTACTAATTTATATACTATTTTTATGATAGATAAATTCAACAAGCATATTTATTATGTGGGGTGGGAGAGGGTATTATTTCAAAAAAAGACACTTCAACGAATGAAATTCAGCACATATATCGTCAAAAGACAGATAAACGTATTTTAAAGAAAAATCCTTGGAGAGATTACGGATTGCACCTAACTGTACTTTTTGTATCCATTTTTGCAATGATCATCGGTCCAATAGAAATTCAAATTTCAAAAGGTGTCGAAGTTTTAATAATGCCTTTGCTTTACACGATGGTTCTAGGATTAATATTCTACTTGGATAAGAGAATTTTCTGGATACAAAGAAAGCAGTCCAGAGTTGCCGAAGGTGCAATGATGCTGTTTATCGGTATTTTAATTGCCAAATTAGCGGTATCCAGTGGCCAGTCAATACATCTGTTATTTGAAATGGGTCCTGCTTTGATGCTTCAGGAACTGGGCCACCTCGCCACAATTCTCATCGCTCTTCCTGTTGCGCTGCTTTTAGGTTTTAAAAGAGAGGCAATTGGCATGACCAATTCAATAGGCCGTGAACCTGAAGTTGCCGTTGTCGTTGATAAATTCGGGTTCAATTCTCCCGAATCCAGAGGAATCTTTGCTTTATTTATTGTCGGAACCATAATAGGAACAGTTTTTATAAGTTTCCTAACAAGCATCAGTGTCTCCGTTTTACCGCTCCATCCTTTCGCATTTGCAATGGCGAGCGGTGTTGGAAGCGCTAGTATGAATGCGGCTTCATTAGGACCTACCCTTGCCGCATTTCCACATTTGGAAACTCAAATCGAAGCGTTTGCAGGGTTCAGTAACCTGCTGTCATTTTCAATTGGAATCTACATTGTAATATTTATTGCATTGCCTCTAACTGAAAAGTTATATGAAATTTTAGAGCCAAGAATCGGAAGGGACTCTTCCTTATATGACGGGGATGATAATGATGCCTGATCTCATAGACGGTACTGAAAATGTTTCTGTACAAGGTATTTTCAATTGGATTCTGCTTCTGGCCATCTTTTCGATAATAACTGCAATTGGAAATTATTTGGGATATCGGCATCCCATGTATGATTCACTCGTTGGAATGGGTATCTTATCGTTGTTGACCTTTGTCGGCGTATGGATGGAGAGAAAACTTCCTTTCAACATTTCATCCATTATTTATATCAGCGTAATCGGGATTGCCATTTCATTTCCGGGAATGCCTACTGCGGATTTCGTTAGCTATTACGTATCAAATGTTGAGCTTATATCAGTGGTAACAGTATTCTTGGCATATGTGGGTATTGGTATGGGAAAAAGCTGGAATGAGTTTAAAGCTCTCGGATGGCGTTCAATTATCATTACTGTCCTGGTTATTTCTTCCACTTATCTTGGAGCGGCTGTTGTGGCTCATATTGTTTTGATTATGACTGGAGTTCCGGCATAATTTTTTTCTTATTTTGTGAAAATTAATACTATTTTTTGTTCGTATAAAGTGTATTTTTTCGGTTTTTATGCTATCATTTTATATATCATGTTTTGAAAAGTTAATAATTGTATTATTGATTATTGTAATTAGTTAACTAATAATCGGAGCGGATTATTATTCCTGATAAGAAACAAGACACTCATGTTGAACATATTTACCGTGAAAAAACGGATAAACGTATTTTAAAACGAAATCCTTGGAGGGATATTCGTTTACATGGTACAGTTCTTGTTTTGGTAATAATTGCAGAGTTGATAGGCACCATCACAATTCCAATCACCAAGGATGTTGCAATTACAATCATGCCCTTAATCTATACAATCATTCTGGGACTTGCTTTTTATCTAATCAAACCAATAAAATGGATTCATAGAAAGCAGGCACGTATTGCTGAAGGGGCGATGATGCTTTTCATTGGTGTTCTGATTGCAAAATTGGCAATTTCCAGTGGTCAATCAATCGGTTTAATATTTGATATGGGTCCTGCTTTAATATTGCAGGAAATGGGGCACCTGGCAACTATTTTAGTACTTCCAATAGCATTGCTTTTAGGATTTAAAAAGGAAGCCATAGGTATGACAAATTCAATTGGTAGGGAACCGAACGTTGCAGTTGTCGTTGATAAATATGGATTCAATTCTCCCGAATCAAGAGGGGTGTTTGCAATATTTATCATAGGTACCGTAATAGGTACAATATTCATCAGCTTTTTAGTAACATTATCACTTTCCTTCTTGCCGCTGCACCCATATGCGTTTGCTATGGCAAGTGGTGTGGGAAGTGCCAGTATGAATGCGGCGGCCATCGGCCCGACTCTCGCGGCATTTCCTGGAATGGAAACCCAAATTGAAGCATTTGCAGGGTTCAGCAATCTATTGTCATTCTGTGTTGGAATTTACATTGTAATATTTGTAGCGCTTCCATTAACTGAAAAGATATACGGTTGGCTGGAGCCTAAAATCGGCAGAGAATCCATAATGCCTGACAAGGAGGATGAAACAGATGCCTGATTTGATTGACGGATCTGAAAATGTATCAGTTCATGGTATTTTAAACTGGATTATATTGCTTACAATATTTTCAATCATAACTGCAATCGGCAATTTCTTAGGTTATAATCATCCTATGGAAGGTTCTTTGGTTGGAATGGCAATATTGTCACTCATTACTCTTGCGGGAGTATGGCTGGAAAGATATCTTCCTTTTAACATATCTTCAATTTTATACATCAGCGTAATCGGTATCGTACTGGCGTTTCCGGGCATGCCGACTTCTGAATTTGTTCTTCATTATGTCTCTCAAGTGGAACTATTATCCATCGTAACAGTATTTTTAGCATATGTGGGTATTGGTATGGGTAAAAGCTGGGATGAATTCAAGGCATTGGGATGGAGAGCAATTGTCATTACCATGCTGGTCATTGCAGCAACTTATTACGGTGCAGCTATCGTGGCGCATATTGTGCTTGTCTTAACAGGAGTGCCTGCTGTTTAAATTTACTTTTCAATGGAAAACTTAAACTCTTTAATACTACTTTTTACATATATATCTTCAAGGTGGGGGTATGTTTTTACAAAATATTTCCAAATTTATTTCGAACTATCGCTATGAACAGGCAACCGTGGAATCAATAACCACTGTCAAGGCGGCTTTTCTAGACTTTTTCGGTGTCACTTATAGGGGTGTGGCCGAAGAGGCTCCAAAAATAGCCTTAAATACAGTTGGAGAAATATTTCATGGAAGTTCCGATTCTAATCTGAAGGCATCTGTAATCGGGACAAATGTCAAGGCGGATGTTTTGCATGCAGGTCTGGTAAACGGTGTTTCTGCACATGTATTGGAATTGGATGATGGTCATAGGGGAGCCCAAATTCATTTGGGATCTGTAATTTTTCCAACTGCCCTTGCAATTGCCGAAGCTTATGACTTGACAGGAAGAGAATTTATTGAAGGGGTCATGGTTGGCTATGAAATAGGAATTCTTTTGGGAAAAATTGTCAATCCGGAACACAGAAACAAGGGGTTTCACACTACCGGGACAATCGGAGCTTTTGTTGCAGGAAGTGTAGCTTCCAAACTCCTTAAACTAGATGAAAAACAAATATTGAATGCTTTAGGTTTGTGCGGAACTCAGGCGGCAGGATTATTGGAATCAGACCATGGCGGATCCATGGGAAAATCATTGCATGTGGGCAAGGCGGTTTACAATGGAATGCTTTCCGCTTACCTTGCAAGAAACGGATTCACCGGAAGCGAAACAATATTTGAAGGTAATGAAGGATTCTTAAAAACAATGGTGGTTGACAATGAAAAGTATAATCAAGAAAATTTCTCATTTGAAGAAATTTTAAAAGATGTCGGCAAAGTAAGGATTAGAGACATCTACTTTAAAAAATACCCATTCTGCAGACACCTGCACTCATCAATAGACACAGCATTGAAATTGAAAGCAAGCATAGGTGAGGAATATGACCATATTCAGAACGTGGCAGTTAAAACATACTCTGTTGCAGCAGACCATAACAATTTCAATCCTAAAAATATTGAAGAGTTAAGGCAAAGTCTTCCTTATGCTGTTGCAATTTCGCTGGTTGTTGGCGATGTGAGCGTCGATGGCATCAATCAGTTAATTGAATTCGGTCTTTTGGACAACTATTCCACAGTAGATAAGGTAAACAGCATTAAGCATATAGTAAATCATATGATTGTTGTTTCGGATGATAAATTAAACGAGCTGTATCCTGATAGAAGACCGTCAAACGTTATAATTAAATTGGATAAAAGCTTTAGAAATGGAGTTTTCCAAAACATCACAATGCTTCCAAAGGGCGATTTTGAAAATCCATTCGAATTAAAAGACCTGATTGATAAATTTAAAGGGTTAAATCCCCAATATAACATAAATAACTTAACAGTCATTGATTCACTTGAAGATTATACAATGAAATATGTTGTTCGCAAATTAAACGAGTAGATATTATGGAAAATACAAAAAGATTCCTTAAAAAAATTGGTATTGATGAGGTTTTCGCAGATTATGCATCATCTAAAAGATTTGATGATGGTGGACAGTTTCGTTTTGAAGTTCCAGGAATTCAATCTCCAAAAACCATGAAGGCGCTTCTTGATGAAGCCGGTAGAAATGACATTTTCATTCATCGTGTAACACAAACCAAAGGAATAATGATGCTGACCGATGAGGAAATCATTGTAATGGTCAATCTGGCAAAAAATTATGGATGTGAACTATTTTTAGCTGTAGGTCCAAGAGCGACATATGATACTTCCGCTACAGCCCATACAAAAGAAGGAAGCAGAATAGGCTATAGATTAAGAGGTTATGATAATCTTGTTTATGCAATTGAAGATGTAAAACGAGCTACTGGTCTCGGAGTTCGCGGAATTTTGCTTTATGATGAGGGTTTGCTTTGGGTTTTAAACCAAATGCGTGAAGAATCAGAAATTCCTGCTAACGTTCATTTTAAGTTGTCCGCTCATGCGGGTCATTCAAATCCGGGGTCTGCTAAACTGCTTGAAGAAAACGGATTGGATTCGTTGAATCCCGTTCGTGATTTGCAGATTCCAATGATTGCGGCAATTAGGGATGCATGTGACATGTCTTTGGATTTGCATACTGAAAATCCGAAATCAACCGGAGGATTCATCAGGCATTATGAAGTCCCTAAGTTCATTAAAGTGGCTGCACCGGTTTATCTGAAAACCGGCGGTTCTGTTGCGGCCAACCATAATTGGGACACAACTGAGGCCGAAGCGATTGCACGCATTAAACAAGTAAAATTAGTTAAAAGGATGATTGATGAATATTGTCCTGATGCCATTGCTTCACCTGACAAATCCAGTGATTTGGCAATTCCCGAGTGATTTTATGGATATTATAAATAATATTTCTAAAGCTATTATAGAAGCTTCAACCACACTTTCAAAAGATAAACATGATGCATTGAAACATGCAATCGAGATGGAAGATAATGATAATGCCCGCTGGGCCTTAAAACAGATTTATGAAAATTACCTGGTTGCTCAAGAAAATAAGTTCCCCTTATGTGACGATACAGGAATTCCTCATGTAATAATTGAAATGGGTGAAGAAAGACAAATCTCCGGAGAGCTTTTGAATCAGATTAATGAGGGAATAGCTTTAGGTTTGAATAATCTGCCGGCCAGGCCAATGGCTGTCAAAGGCAATCCAATCGAGAGAATCGAACAAAGCAGGGGGTTATATGATGAGCCCGGAAAACTTGCACCCGCATCAATATTGATTGATTCGATCAATGACGAATCGACCTATAAAAGGGATATAAGTCCTGATACGTTGAACATACACTTCCTGCTTGAAGGGGGAGGTCCTGAAATCAGGGCAAAAACTTTCAGGGTTTATCATGAACGTTCATTTGAAAATGTAATCGGTACAGCCTGTGACTGGTTGGAATCATCACTTGCCATGCTGGGCTGCACCCCGTCAATTCCGTCAATCGCGGTTGGAAGAACCCACTATGAAGCAACTTCCCTGCTTCTCAAATCAATCGCTTATGGCAATTTGACAAATCAAAATGATTATGAGCGTGAGATTTCAGATAGATTAAATAAAACTGGAATCGGACCCTTGGGCTTAGGAGGTAAAACAACAGTTTTAGGCTGTTATTTAAATATTGGAAATCAAAGGGCAAGTGGCGTCAGAATCGTTTCTATCCGGCCGTCCTGTTTTGTCGAGCCCAGAGTTGCTACGCTTGAATTGTAAAGTTTATATATTATTTCAATTATTATTTTAATTAAAAAGGATAAAGGTTTAAAAAAATGCAGGAAAATAACTTCAAAGTAAATCCAAAATCTTTAAAAACTGCCGTTTCCCGTGTTGAAGAGAATAAAATTGTAACTCGAGGATACAACCAAAGAGATTTAATTGAAAAAATTAAATTTGGAGATATGGTATTCTTGCTCCTTAAAGGAAGATTGCCTTCACTAAAAGAGAGCAAGATATTCAATCATGTTCTGGTTTCTTTTTGCGATCATGGTGTGACTCCGCCAAGCACTCAAACCGCACGATTAATCACTTCTTCAGGTTCACCCATGAACTCAGCGGCGGCAGGCGCATTTTTATCTTTCGGACATAAGCACGCAGGAGCCATTGAAAAAGCAATGGATTTATATCAATCTAAAATTAATTCAGTTCATTTGATAGATGACCCTGACATTGACAATAAGCAGATTGCAAGTTTGGCAATTGAAATTCATAATGAATATATACTTAAAAGTAAAAAAATACCCGGTTTTGGCCACAGATATCATAATATAGATCCAAGGGCAGATAAATTAATAGACCTGGCTATCAACGAGGGATTCATAGGGCCTCATGTTAAACTGGCATTGGCACTTCAGGACTTGGTTTTCGAAAAGAAAAGTATAAGATTAAACGTTGATGGAGCAAATGCGGCAATATTATCAGATTTGGGTTTCGACCCAGAGTTGGGCCTTGGAATATTCATGATCGGCAGACTTCCGGGAATCATAGCTCATATTCATGAGGAAAGTATGGAAGAAGAGGAATTTAGAAGATTTTGTGACATTGAAGATATTGAATACATGGGATGATAAAATGGAATTTAGTGATGTAATTAATGAAAGATACAGCGTAAGAGGCTACCTGGATAAGGAAGTTGAAAAAGAAAAACTTGAATATGTCTTAAAAGCAGCAACAATTGCACCAACAGGTGTTAATGCACAGCCATTTAAAGTCTATGTAATAGATACTAAAAAGCACAAAGAAGAACTTTCTGAAATTTATGGGGCAAAATGGTTCGTCGAAGCCCCTTATGTTTTGTGCGTTGTCGGAATTAAAAATCAGGCATGGACCAGGCCGTGGGATCAGAAAAACATTGCAGACATTGATGCAACAATAGTGATGGACCACATGATTCTTGCGGCTACAGATGTCGGTCTTGGAACTTGCTACATTGGAGCATTTAAGAAAAACAAGGCTCATCAATTCTTAAACTTGGATGAAAATGAAGAGGCAGTATTGTTCACTCCATTAGGTTATGGCAATGCTGAGCCAAGAGACACTCCAAGAAAAGAATTGGACGAATTCGTAGTGTATATGGATTAAAATGGATTTATTTATATTGCATGCAGGTAATTCCAAAGAGATGGAAGACATTTCAGAGGAATTATCTCAAAACAAATTTAAAAAGATTGAAGAGCGGGATAACTATATCCTGATGAAAAGAAGAAGGTACGGTAATCTTTTAATCCACGCAATATGTTTAATAACCGCGTTGGGATTTATCGGACTGGTCATTTTCATCAACGTTGCATATTTCGCTTATTCTTTCTTGTGGGCTTCTCCGAACGTATTGATCACAACAGAAACTGTTGGAGATAATGGGGAAGCATTGGAATTTAGTGATATGGATGAAATACTGAAAAAAGCCACTGCACTCATATAATTTCATCAACACTATATTCTTCTATTTTTCTAATCAGTAAGGGATTTTTACAATTAAGGTATTCCGATTCCTCACCTATTTTTGCGTTGATAAAGACTTCATTTACCGTAGGTTCGCTGAATAATGTGAATATGTCAGCTACAAATTCATCATAATCTTTCTGAGCGGTTTCATCACCAAATCCTAAGCGAGGAATTTCATTTGTCCAGATGTCTTCGCCGGGAGAGAATTTCTTATCGGTTAGTTTGCCATCTTTGATTTCACCGTCCAATGTCAGCGAAAAGTTTTTGTTTAAAATTATCCAAACAGCTCTTTCCATGATTAATGATTTCGATAAAATGATATAAATATCATTAAGTTTAAAATAAGAATTAGTGTTATTATGGCAAATGTTAAAATGTTTAAATTATTAGGGGTATTGTTGGCATTGATGCTAATTATTTGGGCTATTGCACCGTTTTTAAGACATCAGGCAATTACAGTTGATGTTATGGCTACCGCAATTATACTGATTTTGATAGCTGTTGCTTACTTCATCATATTGTATAACCCTAGTTGGACTAAAGCGGTATTCTTTTTTGAGGGTATTGTGATAGCTGTAAGCGGGTATATGTTACTTGATTATCCGTATAGTTTAGAGTTTGTAATTGTGGGTTTAATCATAATAGTAATAGCAATTCTTGCTTATTTACAAAAATTGCCCCCTAGTATACTGAAATGGTTCTATAGATAATTTAATTATCTTTTATTTTTTTTTAATTTAATTTTTTCATGCAAATTATATATTTTATGTAGTTTTTTTTATTCAAAATATAATTTTACGAATTCTAATCAAAATTTTATAGTAAAAGATATATATATTGCACAACAAAAATATCTACACCATGGTGATTAATTATGGCAGAGATATCAGACGCAATCGCAATGATAAAAAAAGCTGAATCCGATGCTGAACAACTCATTATTGATTCAGAAGCTAAATCACAAGATTTAATTGCTGAATCCCGAGTTAAAGCTGAAGAAATTATTTCCTCAGCTAAACTGCAAGCAGAAGATGATGCGAAAGATACTGTTTTTGATGCAGAAGATAAAGCTAAAAAGGAAGCTCAATCTATTGCTGAACAGTCCAAATTGGATGTAAAATCCATAAAGGACAAAGCTATGGCTAATGTAGATGAAGCAGCTTCCATAATTGTCAAAAATATTTTGTAGTGTGAGATTATATGTTCAAGACAGCTAGAATGCGTAAAATTAGAATAGTTACACTGGAAAAGTATGTAGCTCCTACAGTGGACGCTCTCCACGAATCAGGGCTTATACAAATCAGTGATATTTCTGATAGCATTCAGCAAGATCCTGAATTAGCGGAATTAGTTACTCCCGCCAAATCCACTCCTTACACAGGTAAATTATCTTCACTTCTAATGAAAACAAACGGTATATCTGAACTATTAGGAAATTCTTTATCAGAAGGCCATGGGTTAAAAGACTTGGCAATGTCTTTTATAAGTCCGGATTTACCTGTTCAAAAAGAAGTAGAAAGATTGGATACTGCAGCTTTCATTGAAAAAGCTGAAGACACTCTTGGTCAAGTGGAAGCTAAGACAGGAGTGATTGAGGAAAAACTATCCGCACTCGACGCTGAAACAAGTGAACTACAGTCTAATAAAAGTTTGGCTAATCGCTTATCTAATTTTGACATGAATTTAGCTGACTTAAAAGATTCAAAGTACACTTCTACTACTGTTGGAAGGATTAATGCTGAATCTGCTTCAGAAATCAAAAATGAATTAAGTAAATTGACAGACGAATTAGATATTTTTACTGTTCCTGCGGATGATAAAGAAAGTGAAATTATTGTCGTAGTAACATTAAAAGAATTAAGTGATGATGTTTATTCAACACTTCGTAAATTTGACTTTGAGAAAATTGATGTAGGTGATGTTGAAGGAACTCCTCAACAGATTATTTCAAGCGCTGATGCAAGATTGTCAACCATTGAATCTGAACGTGCTTCAGTCAAAACTGAATTAAGAGCAGTTGCGGAACAATGGGACGATGACATATTAGCTCTCAAAGAACAATTAGAAAATGAAAAAGAAAAGAACGAAATTCTTTCTTCATTTGTTCAAACTAAAGATGCTTATGTACTTGAAGCATGGGTACCTGTAAAAGATACTGAAAAAGTTGAACAGATTGTTGAAAAAAGTTCTGACGGACATTGTGCCTTTGAAACAATAGAGGTTGAAGGTACAGATGATGAAAATGTTCCTGTTTTACAACAAAATGGATGGTATGCAAAACCTTTCGAATACCTGGTTGACATGTACTCACCGGTACGTTACAACGCAATGGATCCAACAATATTTGTTGCAATAACATTCCCATTCTTCTTCGGTTTCTGTTTAACCGATGCAGTTTATGGTTTAGTTGTAGCACTTATCGGTGTAGTGTTATTAAAAGGAATAGGTAAAGTTAGAGAGTCAATGCATTCATTTGGTTGGATTTTAATCTGGTCTGGTCTGTGGGCCGTTATACTGGGTTTGATAACCAACGGTTTCATTGGGGACTTCCCTGAAAGAATAGCTGGTTTCCGTTTACCAACTGTATTTGCTCCAGTTGAAGCATTCGTTCACCCTGATACTATTTTGATAATAGCTATCTTCATTGGGCTTATTTACACCAATATAGGATTCATATTAGGTGCAATTAACAACTTAAGATACGGAAATGTAAAAGATGCTATCGGTTCTCAAATTTGTTGGTTTGTATTTGAAGCTGGAATTATATTGCTCGCTTTAGGATTCATGATGCCTGCAATAGGTATGATAGGCATGATCCTTGGAGGAATATTAATAATTGCAACTATCGGAATGTTAGTATGGGCTAACGGAGCATACGGTGTAATGGATATCTTCGGTTACATGGGTGATGTTTTATCCTACGCTCGTCTTTTAGCATTATGTTTGGCTACTGGTGGTATTGCTATGACAGTAAACATCCTAGCTCAAATGTTAAACAATATGGTTCCTGTGGTTGGTATTGTTGTTGCAATCATCGTATTTATCGGTGGTCATATTGCAAACTTCGCTTTCCAAGTATTAGGTGCATTTATTAACGCTTTACGTCTTAACTATGTAGAGTTCTTCTCACAATTCTTCATGGAAAGTAAAGGCAAATTCGAAGCTTTCAAAGCAAAAAGAACATTTACAAAAATTAAAAATTAAAAATTTTTCATTTATATCTTAAATTAAATTTAAAAAATCAATATTATTTCAAAGGTGAATAAATATGGTAGAAATTGCTTTAGGTACTGCTTTAGCAGCTATTGGTGCTGGAGTAGCAATTGGTTTTGCCGGATTAGGTTCCGGTTTAGGTCAAGGTATGGCAGCTGCTGGTTCTGTAGGTGCAGTTGCAGAAGACAATGACATGTTTGCAAGAGGTATTATTTTCTCTGCATTGCCAGAAACTCAGGCTATTTACGGTTTCTTGGTTGCAATCTTATTATTAGTATTCTCAGGATTATTAGGTGGAGGACAAGGATTACCTACTGAAGCGGGTATTGTTGCTATCGGTGTAGGTGCATCCATTGGTTTCGCTGGTTTAGGTTCCGGTATGGGACAAGGTATGGCAGCAGCATCCTCTGTAGGTGCTATCGTAGAAGACAATGATATGTTTGCTCGTGGTATTATTTTCTCTGCATTGCCAGAAACTCAGGCTATTTACGGTTTCTTGATTGCTATTTTACTTATGGTATTCGGTGGAATCTTAGGTTAAGGAGGCATTTTATATGAGCTCAGGCACAAGTAAAATTGTTTCAAGCATTATGTCTGTAGCCCAAGAGAAAGCTGATTTAATCATTCAAGATGCTAATGCAGAAGTTTCACAAATAAATGCAAAAGCTGAAAAAACTGCGGAAGCTGAAAAATCAAAAATCTTAGAAAATGGTAAAAAACAATCTGATATGAGATATCAGCAAATTATCTCTGAAGCTAAGATGAATGCTCGTAGAGCAGAATTAGGCGCTAAAGAAGAAGTTATCGAAGCTGCTTTTAATCAAGCTGTTGGAGAATTGAAAGTCAAAGCTTCTTCCGGCGACGACGAATACGAAGACTCATTAGGTAAAATGATTAAGGAAGCTGCTGATGAAATTGGCGGTAATGATTTAATCTTACAATTAAATGAAGCTGATACACAGAAATTTAAAAACGACTTATCTTCACAAGGTTCAGACTCCTTCGAGTTAGAAGGCATCAAATTTACAATAGGCGAACCTATCGACGCAATCGGTGGTGCAATTTTAAAAACCACTAATGGAGATATTGAAGTAAATAACACAATCGAAGCTAGATTAGAAAGATATAAAAGTATCTTACGTAGTGAAGTTGCTGAAATATTATTTAAATAATTAGGAGGATAAATTATGGCAGATGGAATTGCTACCTTAATAAGTTCTGTAGGACTTACACAAGAAACTTTTCTTGTGTTCTGTATTTTAGCAGTGCTTATTGTCGGTGCAGTAGTTGTAATCATTACATCCAGACCAATTTTGGACATTTATCCTTATCTTAACCCAAGTGCAAGAGTGAGAGCTAGAAAAGGAAGATTATTTGATGAAAAACAGATTTCCGAACTCGTTGAAACCAACGATGTTGAAGAAGTTGAAAATTATCTCAAAGGTATTCCTGAATATGCTGATGTTCTAGATGAATATCCGCTTGATAAAGCTTTAGATGTTGAACGTGCCAACACTTATGATTTTGTTGCAAGAGTGGCTCCTGAAGATATTAAAGATCCTTTTGTTGTAATGTCTAAGAAATCAGACATTGACAATATTAAAAGTCTTTTAACTGCTAAGGAAGTCGGTCTTACTCCTGATGAGACAAGAGAACTCTTAATTCCTTGTGGATCATTATATGATGAATTGGAATCATTGGTCGATGCTGAAAGTGTTACAGATATTGTAACAAGTTTGGACGGCACAGAATATTCAGCAGCACTAGAAGATGCTCTTCCACAATATGAAGAAACTAATATGGTTCTTCCTTTAGAATCTGCTTTAGATAAATATTATTTAGGCAAATTATTACGTTCTTCTGATGTTCCTTCAGATGAAAACAAACAGATATTATACTCATATGTTGGAACTCAAGTTGATGTATCTAATCTTAAACTGATTATAAGGGCAAAACAAGATGGCCTTGATTATGACGCAATCGCCCCTTATATATTAGAGGAAGGATACCAATTACGTGATTGGAAACTAAAAGATTTAATGGAATCTCCGGATGTTACAAATGTTGTTTCTGGTTTGGAAGGAACAAAATATTCAGATGCTTTAACAGATGTGATGCCGGTATATAATGAAACTGGTTCAGTTGCAGTATTTGAAAAAGCATTGGACAGTTACACTTCAGATTATTCTAAATCTTTAGCTTCTAAAAAACCGTTAGGTATTGGTCCAATTATTGGTTATTTAAGTCAAAAAGAAAATGAAATTAAGAATTTAAAAATTATTGCAAGAGCAAAAAGAGAAGCAGACTTCCCTAATTCTAAAATCATGGAGATGTTAATATGAGTTCAGTAGCAATTATAGGTGATATTGACACTGTTTCCGGATTTAGATTAGGTGGTGTCAAAAAAGCAGAAGTAGTTAATACTCCTGAAGAAGCTATCGCAGCTTTTGATAAATTTTTAGATGAAGAACTTTCAATTATTATCATTACTCAATTAATGGCGAATGAAATAAGAGAGCATATTAATAGGAAAATTGGTTCTGATGTATTACCAATGATAATTGAAATACCTGATAAAGATGGGTCCTCAGGAGGATCATCTGATCAAATAAATGACCTTATTAAAAGAGTTATCGGGGTAGAGATGGTTAAATGATTATCGAAGGAAAAATTATTAAGATTGCTGGGCCTGTTATTATCGCAGATGGTATGAGAGGGGCTCAGATGCTTGAGATGGT
>NZ_JAFQXT010000042.1 GCF_017406825.1 Methanobrevibacter sp. | reverse complement strand
ACTCTATTGGCATTAGTTCCTGTTTATCTGGGATTATTTGAAACATTTATACATATAATAGGCATCAAACTTCATAAAATGGAAAAGCCTTACACTCCAGGTTTAATCACAGCAATGTGTCTTGGACTAACATCAATAATTTCATTGCTAAACCTTTCCAACAATAACCTCCTTCAAAGCTGGGACTATGTATGGGGAATATTAATAATGTTTTTATGTTTTGGTGCAATGCAAAGAACTGTCATTGCAATTTATGGCCTAGGATACAAAGATTTAATTGCAAATTTAAAAAATAATCAATAAAATTAATAAATAGCACTAGTATTAGTTATTGATGTAATCTTAGCATTAATTCACAAAAAATACAAAATGTTCGTATAAAACCTATGATATAGTTCGCATGCTTATCTTTTTAACACCCCCGAACTCTAGGATAATTTATTTTGTAATAATTAAAAAACTTTTAAAAGCAAATCCAAAACTAATGCTAATTAAATACTTCTAAATGGATATATTCCATTCTTTTCATAACAATTCTGAAGCCAATAGGTGAGTATTGGGTCAGTAATTTGGTATTTGTCATTTACATATTCAATTAAGTCAAAATCAAGCAGACGATTCAATGGCCTATTAAGTGATCCGCTTGTAACCTCTAAAGTGTTTGCTATTTCAATTCTCTTTTTAGGGTTTCCAACTAAAGAAATAATTATTTTTTGTTCTTGAAATGTTAATTTAGACCACATGAATATAAAATGTACTGCAAGATAATCAATCGAATCCTTAAATAACTCAATAATGTTATTTTCTGTTAAGGTTATGTTTTCTGGAAGAATTTTTGCAAATATGTTGATGTAATAAGGTATTCCTCGAGTACATTTGTAAAATCTTTCAAATCCCCCATCATCCAGCAATATGTTTCTTGGAATTGATTCGATGTATTCCCTTGTTGTTTGTTTTGAAAACGGATGGATTTCAATTGTTAGCATTCTTCCTCCAAATGCACCTTCCTTTCCATTTAAATCATTGATTAAACTGTCTTTCAAACTCATACTTCCACAAAATAAGTATGCCACATTTTTTTGGTTTTGAATGAAACTACGCATATACCATGAAAATTTGTCTACATTGTCTAAATCTTTAATCAATTGGATTTCATCAATGAAAATGAATACTCCTTTTAATTTGTCACTATTGTCTTCGTAAATTTTTTGGGGCAATTCCATTACAAAATCAGCTAATCTTGCATAATTCTCCTCACTTTCAAATACTGGTACTGGAATGTGTTCATAAGATAAAATCTTATCTATCTTGAATTTATTTGTTTTAAAGTATTTTTCTATTTTCTTGTCAAGTGTTCTTAAGCCGAATTCTTTAGAAGCTTTTATTATTGCATCATAGATTATTTTGATTATGCTGCCTCGACTTAGCTTTTTTTGTTGGTATGCATTACTTCTTGACAGATCAATATCTACTACCAAATATTCCTTATCAAATTTATGTTTAATTTTTTTGATGAGTGCTGTCTTTCCTACTCCCCTAATTCCAGTCAATAGTATAGTGGGGGATGAATTGAATTCAGTGCTTCCTAATAGACTTGACAGCATATTAATTTCATCTGCCCTGTTGTAGAATTGTGTTTCAGTTAAATTTGTATCTGTAATGCTTGCAATTTCATCCATGTTTAACCCTCATATAATGTAATTTGCATTATGTATTATAACATAATGTAGTTTTAATTATATAATTAATTTTTCATTATATATTGTATAATAATGTATTTTTCATTACATATAATCCTATGTTATTGAAACTTGTTTGATAATACTCATTGTGGATTGTGTAAGAATGTTTCAAAGATTAAGTCAAAATCTCCAACCCGTTGAATATTCCTAACACCAAAATGTTTAGTATCAGGCACCAAGAATTCACCACAGGAATTAATTATTTCAATTGAATAATCAATCATTTTAAAACATTTATTTTTTATTTTAAAAAATTTAATTTAATATTATTTTAAATTACGAATTTTATAAGCTTTTTGTTTTAAATAAATACAAAATTATAAAGTTAAAGCAATTTTACAAAAGTAGAGCAATTTTTATAAAAGAAATTTCTTAAAGACAAACTCTATAAAAATACGAATAATTCGTATAAAACAAAACTATATATAACAACAATTTCAAATAATTATTAAATTCATAGCTGAAATTATGGATTTAAACCAAAAGATTGGAGACTAAAAAATGAAAGCTAATGCGCAAAAAATAGCCGATGGAGTATACTGGATTGGTGTACTCGATTGGGACCTCAGAACCTATCACGGTTACACATTAGACGGAACCACATACAATGCATACATTGTATTTGGAGAAGACGAAGTAGCGATTATCGATAACGCTTACCCTGGTAAAACCAAAGAAATGATGGCTCGTATCGACGATGCCTTCGCTCAAGAAGGAAGGGAAGTGAAAGTCGACTACATCATTCAAAACCACGTTGAAAAAGACCACTCAGGCGTTTTGGTGGACTTGCACAAAAGATTCCCTGAAGCACCGATTTACTGTACAAAAATAGCTGTAAACGGCTTGTTAAAGCACTACCCTGCACTTGAAGGAGCAGAATTCATCACCGTAGGAACCGGAGACAGCCTTGATGTCGGCGGAAGAACATTGGCATTCCTTGACGCATTCCTATTGCACTGGCCTGACAGCATGTTTACCCTGCTTGCAGATGAAACCGGCATTTTATTCCCTAACGATGCATTCGGCCAGCACTTGTGCTTCACCAAAAGATTCTCAGATGAAATTCCTGAAAACGTCCTGATGGATGCGGCACAGAAATTCTATGCAAACCTAATCACTCCTCTTTCAAAACTGGTGCTTAAAAAATTAAATGAAGTGGTGGAATTGGGCTTGCTTGACTCAATCAAAATGATTGCCCCTTCACACGGCCAGATCTGGACCGACCCTATGCAAATCATTGGAGCTTATCAAAACTGGGCAACAGGCGTATGCGAAGACAAAATCACTATCATCTACGACACCATGCACTACTCAACCCAACAGATGGCCCATGAGATTGCTGAAGGCGCAATATCAGAAGGTTATGATGTGGAAATCTTCTTCCTACACGAAGACGAAAGGTCAGAAATCGTGAAAAGCATCCTGACAAGTAAAGGAATTGCTGTTGGAGACCCTACCATCAACGACGTCCCATATCCAAGTATAGGAGACATCATGTACTACTTAAGAGGGTTGTTATTCAACAGAACCGGCATCGTGAGAAAAGCCGTTACCTTCGGTTCAATGGGTGGAAAAGGCGGAACACCTGCAATGCTTGCTGAAGAGTTGAACAACTGCGGATTCGATGTTGTCGACACCCAGGAAATTACATTCGTACCAACCGCTGAAGAGGAAGAGGCAAGCTATGAATTAGGTAAAAAATTAGCTAAAGCATGTAAAGAATTATGATGTGATAATATGGTAAAATACGAACATGAAATCGGAATTACAAAAGGAACTCCTGTAGAAAACTATGTGGCCGGAAACTTCGAAGGAGAAACCAACGAAGTGGGAATTTACCTTGCCATGTCCAGACAAGCTTCCAGAGAAGGCTATGGGGAACTTGCTGAAGTATTTAAAAGATTGGCATGGGAAGAAGCTGAACACGCAGCAAGATTCTGTGAAATGAACGGAATCATCAAACCTACCCTCAAAGAAAATATCGAATGGATGATGGGTGGAGAAAAAATGGCTAACGCTGAAAAAAGGGAAGCTGCTGATAAGGCTGAAGAGGCAGGTATTGAAACTGCTGCCGACTTCTTCCGTGAAAGCTCCAAAGACGAAGGCCGCCACTACAAAATCCTGGAAGGAATCCTTGAAAGATACTTCTAAATCGAAAGAATTGAATTATTCTTTCACTTTTTCTTTTTTTAAAAAATTAGATAAAACCCGCCAATATGCTGACAATGATTATCATCGCCATAACCCCAGAAAGAGCATTGACAATCGGCTTGTAGTGTTCTTCTGATAACTTATAGCTGAGCAATATCTCAACCATGTATCCGCCATCCAACGGCTTGAGCGGCAGAAGGTTAAACAACCCGATTCCCAAGTTTAACATTGCAATCCATTCAAACAGCTCGGCAAGCTCGAATAAAATCCAAGGCAGAGGTCCCAAACTGTCGTCGATTAACTCGAAATGTTTATTTGCCTGGATTCCGAAAAATCCCCTGGATTCATTGCTTGGATTTTTTCCAAGGGTTACATGATATGTGCCCTGATCCGTTTTAACCGTTACGTTATCGCCTGGAGAAAATGAAGTTATAATCTTACTATAATCATCAGAACCGTTAATATGATGATTATCTATAGCTTCTAAAACCATGCCCTCTTTCAATATCCCTTCAGATGGAGAGTCTGAAACTATCCTGTCTATTGCAATTCCGTCTTCATGGAAATAGTGCGGTATTCCGACAGACACCAATGATAAAAGTACCAACGCTATCAATGCAAGTGTCATATTAGCTATTGAACCGGCCGCATAAACCCTAAGCCTTGAAGTCCTTTTTGCCTCTTTCAATTCATCTTCGTCAGGCTCGACGAATGCCCCAGGAATGATTGCGAACAGCAATAATCCTATTGATTTAATTGAAATCTTTTCTCCGACTGCCTGTATGCCGTGGGAAAATTCATGTACCACCAAAACTGTAGCCAGGGCGATTAAACCATAAACGAATGGAACATATATCGGTGATCCCGGAACGTCAACCCCCGGAATGACAATTGAAACCGATGGGGTTTCAAAAACAGACGGCAGTGTCGATACTATCGTCCATGTAATGAAGATCATGGCGCCAAATGCCACGACAATTCCAACATTCATGTACCATCGCCAGAATGTTGGTGAAATGTTGGAAATTTTGGATATCAGTCCCCTTAACTTTTGTGTTCTCCACATTATTACCGGGAAGTTAAGTTCGACTCCATGATTTGACAGTTTTTCATGGAATATTGCAACCAATATCCAGATGATGGCAAAGGCTATCAAATAATAATAAATCCCATTCATTAAAATGCACCTTTACTTACCAAAGTAGTGAATCGAATAAGACAACGTCAACTATATCGTCCTTCTGGTATCCTTCATCATTTTCGTCAATGATGATATAGCTGTTCGCCTCAACCATTGACCTGATTATGCCAGAACCCCTGTTGAGAACATGCTTTGCATGCTCGTCATCTGTGACTGCACGTATGAAATCTGTCCTGCCCAACTGTGAAGGTATCTTAAGCTGTGAAGTTCTTTTAACGATATGGAAATCAAATGACCTGCCTTGCATTTCAAATAAATATTTTCTGGCAAACATGTCAAACTGAGACATTGCCGCAACAGGCTGGCCTGAAAAAGTAAAAATCAATTTGCCGTTGACGATTCCTGCACCTGCAGGTTTGCCGGGCCTTATTGCAACGCCATGGAACAATATCTCGCCTATATCATCAACCACATCAAGGACAACGTCACCCTTACTTATGGCTGTCCCCCCTGTGGTCATGATGACATCATAATCCTCACTGGCCTCCAGAATAGCCTGTTTTACCTCATCGAATGTGTCACCGGCACGTCCAATGTCTGCAATCGCACCTGAATCCTCAACCATCGCCTTTATGGTGAACTGATTTGAATTGATGATTTTGGCATTGTCAATTTCCTCCTTTGTAGGCTCCACCAATTCATTTCCTGTAATGATGATTTTAACCCTTGGCTTTTTGAACACCCTGACGGTGTCATAACCCGCTGAGGCAATCAATCCCAATTCCTGATATCTGATGAAGGTATTCTTATCCAGGATTTTTTGACCCTTTTTGATGTCTTCGGATTTGGGAGAAATGTTTTCGCCGGGAGTAACTTGAGAATAAATAGTTAAGTCATCGCCGTCAGTTGTAGTGTATTCCTTCATTAAAACCGCATTTGCCCCTTTAGGAATAGGAGCACCGGTAGCTATCACTATAGCTTCATTTTGACTGACTTCTTTTGATGAAAAATCCCCCGCACCAATCGCGTCAATGATTTTAAATTCCTTTGGTGCGGACTGGCCTGCACCGAATGTGTCTTCAGCAATCAATGCGAATCCGTCCATTGCTGATTTGTCGAACGGTGGTGAATCATGAAATGCAATGATATCTTCAGCCAATACCCTTTTGTGAGCGTCATAAATGGAAATCTCTTCGGTTTCTGTGACCGCTTGATTGTCACAGATAAGCCTTATGGCATTGTTTAACGATTCCAGTTTTGAAAAAAACATGTGTAAAAACTCCCCCAACGATATTATGCCATGTATTTTTCGATTACGCCATGATATGCTTCATTCAATTGGTCATAACTGAATTCATGATTATTCACAATGAGTGATGTGCCTTTGACTTCACCAATGACTTCAGCCTGAACATCAATCTTGCTTAAAATATCGTCCAATGCATCGGCCTTGACTGTTAACAAGTATCTTGCATGACTTTCTGAGTACAGCAATTGTATCTTATCCAGTTCCTCATCCACTAAGTTCACTTCGCATCCCAATCCTGATTTGATAACCATTTCTGATAATGCGACGGCAAGTCCTCCTGCTGAAACGTCGTGAACAGCTGTGATGTTCTTATCCTTGTCATTAGAAATCAAATCAAGAACGCATTGGCCGTTTGCAACTTCTTCATCAATCCTGATTTTTGGAGCGGTTCCTTTTTCTAATCCATGGATAGCCCTGTGATATTCTGAACCTGTCAACTCATCATAGGTTTTACCGATTAGAATGATCTTGTCCCCTTCGTTTTTGAAATCCATGGTTCTTATGTTTTCAATGTCTTCAACACCAATGACGCCAACTGCAGGAGTTGGATTGATTTTGATTCCTTCGGTTTCATTGTAGAAACTGACGTTTCCGCTGATGACCGGTGCATTGAATTTCTCCGCTACAAGACTCATGCCCTCGATGGCGGTCTTGAATTGCCATAGGATTTCCGGGGTTTCAGGGTTTCCAAAGTTGAGGCAGTCAACAACCGCATATGGGGTTGCTCCCATAGAAATTACATTGCGTATTGCTTCTGCAACACAACCTCCAGCACCATCGAACGGAGATAGTTTAGTATGAATTGTGTTTGAATCAGTGGTAAGTGCGATAGCTGTATTTTCATCAATTCTTAAAACAGCTGCATCATCCCCTGGTTTTACAACTGTTCTGACTTGAACTTCATGGTCGTATTGTTTGTAGACCCATTCTTTTGAAGCGATGTTTGGAGATGATAATAATTTAGGTAGAGATTCATGAAGACCAGGATCTTTAAGAACAATCTTTTCTGTATCTTCAGGAATTTCCTTAATTGGCCTGTCGATTGAAGGTGGGTCCGCTAATAAAATGGTTGGCAAATTAGCAATTTCCTCACCGTTGTCTGAAATGATCATGTTGTTTCCTTCGATTACTTCACCGATTACTGATGATACGATTTCATGCTTATCACAGATTTGCTGTGCCAGTTCAACATCCTTAGGGTTTATGACAAATACCATTCTTTCCTGGGATTCTGAAAGCATGATTTCGTATGGAGTCATTCCTGTTTCCCTTAAAGGAATTGCACGTAAATCTACTAATGCTCCATTTTGGGATGAATCCACCAGTTCTGAAATACAGCAGGTAAGACCTCCCCCACCTAAGTCCTTAACACCGCTGACATTGATTTTTTCCAAGATTTCCAATGAAGCTTCAAGAACTCTTTTTTTGGTAAACGGATCGGCCACCTGTACCGCAGGTCTGTCTTCCGTTTCTGAATCAGAGGTAAGTTCTTCTGACGCGAATGTTACGCCGTGTATTCCGTCACGGCCTGTGGTTCCTCCCATCAAAAGGAATACATCGCCGTGATAAGGCGCCTGTGCACGGACAATCTTGTCCTTTTCAACAAGTCCCACACACATTACATTTACTAAAGGATTTGTTCTGAAGGATTCGTCAAACTCGATTTCACCTGCAACGGTTGGAACTCCTACACGGTTTCCATAATCGGAAATTCCTTTAACAACATGTTCAAATAAATATCTTGATTTTTGATCTTCTTCAAGAGGTCCGAAACGTAGGGAGTCCAAAAGTGCAATTGGCATTGCTCCCATTGAGATAATATCTCTTAATATTCCTCCAATACCTGTTCCTGCCCCTCCATAAGGTTCAATAGCTGATGGGTGGTTATGTGATTCCATTCCAACTGCCAAAGCATATTTATCGGTTACGCTTACAAGTCCGGCGTCGTCTCCCGGACCTAAAATAATGTTTTCCCCTTCGGTTGGAAAAGCTCTTAAAAAGGGTCTGCTGCTTTTGTATGAGCAATGTTCTGAAAACATTACATCCAACATTCCCTCTTCCAGTTCATTCATTTCCCTGCCGAGGATTCCTTCAATATATTCGATTTCAGAGTCAGCTAAAGTCATGTCAAACACCTAATTTTTTATTGAAATAATTACTTTTTCACCTTCAATATCCCATTCCTTGGTATAATCATTTGAATCTTTACTGCATTGTTCTGTATCTGATATTATTAAGCTACGTGCTCTTATCTCATGAGATATCATTTCTGATTGCGGAACAATCAAGTCCTTGAATTCGGATGATGTTTCAATGCTTACATCAATGTTTGCTTCGACATCTAAATCCAAGTCCTTCCTCATATCCTGAACCCTTCTGATTAGTTCACGAGCCATTGCTTCCTGTCTGATTTCCAATGTGACATTAGTATTTACAAATACGTTTCCACCTTCGAATTCTGATGATACGAAGTCATCCGGAAGTTCTGAATCAAACAATACTTCTTCGGCATTCAGTTCAATGCCTTCGATTGTAACGGTACCATTTTCTTCAAGTTCGGCTTTAATTTCATTACCATCAGCCTCTTTTAGGCCTTTAACAACTTTGCCCATGTCGCCTTTAAGTTTAGGGCCTAAAATCTTAAGGTTAGGTTTAGCATTATATGATAACTTTTCAAATTCGCTGGCACAAATTACATCTTTAGTATTTGATTGGTCTTTGATGATGTCGGTCAACTCTTCAATAGCCTTCAATACTTCTTCATCTTCGGATACAACTGTAATGTCTGATACCGGCCATCTGAGTTTATATTGTGCCATGTCTCTTGCCCTTATTGATGCTTCAATCACTTCGCGGGCAACATCCATTTTATCCTCTAACTTTTTATCAATTTCAGCTTCATCATATTCCCAGTCAAGCATATGAATACTTTCAGCCGCATCAGGATTGATGCCTTTGACAAGGTTTTCATATATTTCCTCTGATACGTGAGGAGCTATTGGACATAATACTGTAATCAATTTAACAAGAGCTGTGTACAGGCTGTAATATGCGCCTAATTTATCCGGATCATCGCTTTCAACCCAGGTCCTTCCTCGGATGAGCCTTACATACCAGCGGCTCAAGTCCTCAAGTATGAAATTATTGATTTTTCTTGTTGCATTGTGGAAGAATAATGCGTCGAGGTCTTCTGAAACTTCTTTAATCAATGAGTTTGCCTTTGATATAATCCATCTGTCTTCTGAGCGTAAGATCATGTCGTCTTCAGTTAATCCAATCGGATTGAAGTCATCGAGTGACATGTAGGTTGTTGAAAATACATAAACGTTCCATAGGATGTTGAACATCTTGTTGATGTTGATGAGCTCTTCCCATACGAACTTCAAGTCATCCCATGGCTTTGAGGCCCATAACAGGTAGAACCTTAGTACATCCGCTCCGTATTTCTCAATTACCTCTTCCGGAGCAACTACATTACCCAATGATTTGGACATCTTGTTTCCGTTTTCATCCAAAACGAATCCGTGCATCAGCACTTTCTGATATGGACTTTGACCCATAGCGATTACTCCTGTACCCAGTTGTGAGTAGAACCATCCTCTGGTCTGGTCGTGGCCTTCTGTAATGAAGTCATAAGGGAACCAGTCTTTGAACTTTTCCTTTTCTTCCGGATAGTAAAGTGAAGCCCATCCAGCAACTCCTGAGTCGATCCATACGTCTAAAACATCCGGAATTCTTTTTATGGTTTGGCCACATTTGTCACATTTGACTTCAACTTCGTCTACATATGGCCTGTGGATGAGTTCTGAATCTGTAACATTGATTTCATTAAGTGACTCTTCCTTCAATTCAGCTAAAGAGCCTATTACCTTTAATTCTCCGCAGTCAGGACATTCCCAGATAGGTATTGGTATACCCCAGTATCTTTGCCTTGAGATTGTCCAGTCACGTGCATTGTCCACCCAATCGTAGAATCTGCCTTCACCGGCCCATTTAGGTACCCATTCGACTTTTCCGATTTCATCAAGCATTTTCTGTTTGATGTCGGTTACCTTAAGGAACCATTGTTTGGTTGCACGGTAGATGATAGGGGTTTTGCATCTCCAGCACACACCGTACCTGTGCTCAATGGTTTCCACATGATACATCAGGTTTTTGGCCTGCAGGTCTTCGATGATTTGCTGGTTTTCATCTTTTGTGAACTTGCCGTCATATTTTCCTGCTTCTTCAGTGAAGCATCCGTCCTCACCGACAGGACAGAATATCGGCAAACCGTTTGCATGACCGACTTCAAAGTCGTCCGGACCGTGTCCTGGTGCTGTGTGTACAAGACCTGTACCTTCGCCGAGCTCTACGTGGTCTCCAGGAAGGATTGTGTGAACCTTTTCTATTTCTGCGTCGAATTCCATTTGCTTTGGAATTTCGTCTGCTAAAATGTAATCATAAGCCAAACCGACTAAATCTTGGCCTTTGACGGTCTTTATGATTTCATACATTACCTCTTCCTCTTCGATGATTTTGTCTTCCTCATCTTCGGACTGCGCAGGTATTTTGGTTCTGTGAATCTTAATTCTTTTGCCTAAAACGTCTTCCATGAGGTTTTCGGCTATGATGTAGGTTTCACCATCTTTTAAAACATAAACATAATCAAATTCTGGGTTTACACAGATTGCAAGGTTTGCAGGCAATGTCCATGGAGTTGTTGTCCAGACAAGGAAATAGGTATCCTTTTCGCCTGTCACTGGGAACTTAATGAAAATGGAAGGGTCTTCCTTTTCCTCATATTCTATTTCGGCTGCTGCCAGTGCGGTTCCGCAGTGAGGACACCAGCTGATTACCCTCTGGTCATTCAACAGTAAATTTTGCTCATTTGCCCTTTTAAGCATCCACCATGAGGATTCCATGTATTTAGGGTCAAGTGTCATGTATGGGTCATCCCAGTCCATCCAAACTCCCAATTCGTCGAATTCCTTTTCCATCGCGATTTTGTTTTCAATTGCGAATTCCCTGCATTTGTTTACGAATTTGTCAATTCCGATATCCTCTTCGATTTCCTGTTTGGATTGGATTCCCATCAGATGTTCGACTTTATTCTCGATCGGAAGCCCGTGCATGTCCCATCCGGCCTGCCTTCTTAGGCTGAAGCCGTTCATGGACTTGTATCTCAGGTATGAGTCCTTGATGATTTTGTTCCATGCTGTACCTAAGTGGATTTTGCCGCTGCAGTATGGCGGACCATCCAAAAATGAGTATCTAGGGCCTTTTTCCCTTAATTCATTAACTTTCCTAAAAGTTTCTTCTTCTTTCCAGAACTTTTGAACTTTCTTTTCTATCTTATCATGATTGTATGATTTTTCAGCCTCTTTTATTGGCATTTTAACTCCTCAAAATATGATTATGTTTAATAATTTATAATATGTATTCTTTTGTTTAAGATAATAAATAAAGGTTGTGGAAAAACAGTGAAAATCGGATTTAATCGATTAAATTGAATTATTGTTGAGTGATTTTGATGGCTTCGGCGATGGGACGGCTATTGAGATTGGGGTTGTGTGATTTTGAAAATATTTTTACCTCACCAAAACATTATTCGCTTCTTCACCTTTCAGAAAAAATCGGCGAAATTAAAAGCACTATGACAAAATAGATATAAAACAAAACCCAAAGTAAGACCATGGGATTCATGAGAAAATACAATTCACTTTTCAAGGCAGTGGACAACATGATAAAGCTCTATAAGATTGCCAAAAAGAAAGATGAAGAGAAGAAGAAAAATGAGGATAATACATTGGAGTGACTTCAACTGCCCTTATTCGTATATCGGACTGAAGCGATTAAGCGATGCGGTTGATGAACTTAATTTAACCCCTGAATGGGAATTGAAGGCCTTTGAACTTGAACCTATGCTAGATACTAAACCAACTACATCAATGATTATTCGCCACGCCACAAAATTCGCAATCACCCCTTCCAAGGCCGAGGAGGAAATGGCTGAAATTGATGAGATAGCCAAAAGCGACGGGCTTGACATCAACTACAAGGGAACTCAGATGACTTCCTCAAGAAATGCCCATAGACTAACAAAATTTGTGCAAAGAAAACACCCTGAACATTCACAGGAACTTATTTTTAAGATTTACGAAGCCAATTTTACCAAAAATGAAATAATAGCTGACATTGACGTTTTAACAGGCATTGCAACTTCAGTCGGTCTGGATGAAGATGAGGTAAGGTCTGTACTTTCAGGCAATTCCTACGACCTTGAGGTTGATCTTGACATGGAGGATGCCCGCTTCAACGGACTCAATTCCGTGCCGTTCTATATCCTCACATACAATGAGGAACAGCTTTCAGTGCCTGGCGCCTTTGAAAAGATTGACTTTAAAATTGCCCTTGAAGATTTGATAAGCGGCAAAATCAGATACAAAACATTCATTTAAATCAATATTGCTTTTAAATCATTATAAGCTTATATATTTTAAAATCAGATACTATTTTTATGAAAATAATTTATGCAGACACTTTCTTCAAGCGTTTCATCGGCCTGATGGGAAAGAAGGACTTCAAGGACTGCCTGGTTTTTACAGATTTGAAGGGCTCGTCAATTCATTCGATGTTCATGAGATTTGAGATTGACGTCTATTTCATCGATGAAAACGGGACCGTTTTTGAAAAGGCCTCACTGAAGCCGTGGAGATTTTACCGGCCGAAAAAACAGGCAAAATACATTTTGGAAACTGAAAAAAACAGGTTGAAATTAAAAATAGGAGATAAATTAGATTTTATCTAAAATATCTTCAGGACTTTCAAAGATTTTAATGTCATCAATACTGGCTAATTTACGGGTGTTTTCAATATCGATGTCTCTCATATAGATTGTAATGATTTTACCTTCGGAAATTGCATCATTAGGACATGTGTTCCTGCACAATCCGCAGCCGATACATTTTGTCAAGTCGATTTCGGAATGTGGAATGATGGCTCCCTGTTCACATGCCAGGCTGGCAACGCAATCGTCGCAGTTTTCACACTTGGACAGTTCGATTTTTGACGGCAATACCGTATCGATTGGTCCGGGATGAATGT
The DNA here is from genome assembly GCF_017406825.1 of Methanobrevibacter sp. GTDB lineage: Archaea > Methanobacteriota > Methanobacteria > Methanobacteriales > Methanobacteriaceae > Methanocatella. The sequence continues at coordinate 4,089 of NZ_JAFQXT010000042.1, read as the reverse complement.
CTACAGGCACCATATAGACAGGTACGGCACCTTTACCGGCCTGAGCAACCGCATTAGTAACCAGAGTGTCCGCTATTCCATAGACTATCTTTGAAACCGTATTTGCTGTTGCCGGCGAAACTATTAATAGGTCGTATTTTCCCAATGAGAGACGACCGGTAATTGGATATGAAAATTTTTGGTTGGAATCAGTAGCCAATTCACGATATTTGCCACCGGTTATGCTGACAACACTTTCATAAAGCCCGTACATCTTAAGGACTTCCTCAGCTGCCCCTGACAGGAATACTGTGACTTCGTGCTCCTTGGTCAATGAAAGAGCAACTTTTACTGATTCTCTTAGTAAATGACCGGCGCCGGTAAATGCAAATGCGATTCTCATTTTAATCTAATGTGTGATACTGATAAGCTTCTCTGTCGGAGAATGCGTAATCGAGTTTTGTGTATTGGTTCATGAACTCAGCAACTTCATCGGCGATGTCTTCCTTGTCGACTGCAACACGTCTGATGAATTCTGCAACCTCATCCATCTCTTTTTCCTTCAATCCTCTTCTTGTGATTTCCTGGGTACCTATCCTTATACCGGATGGGTCATCGGAGTTGTCCCTATTATCGCCTGGCAAGAGGTTTTTGTTTAGGATTACGTTATTGTCAGCCAGTTCCTTTGCAATGTCGGAAGCTGATCTGATGTTGGTCAAATCGACTGCGATTTGGTGGGATTCTGTGAATCCTAATTCTTCACACAGTACGTTGAATCCTCTTTCATACATTGCCTGACCTAATGCCTGTGCGTTTTTGATGGTCTGTTTTGCATATGCTTCACCGAACTCGAGCATTTCAGCTGTTGCAATTCCTAAACCAAGCAAGTGGTGCAAGTGGTGGTTGCTGACAACACCTGGGAATACCGCATTGTCGATGATTTCCTCGTTTTCCTTACTTGAAAGGATGATTCCTCCTTGCGGACCAGGGAATGTCTTATGGGTACTTCCCATCATGAGGTCTGCCCCTTCCTTGAGAGGTTGCTGGAACTGTCCACCTGCAATAAGACCCAATACGTGTGCACCGTCATACATTACGGTAGCTCCGACCTCATCGGCAGCTTCACGAGCTTCCTTGATTGGGTGAGGGAACAGGAATAGGCTTCCGCCGAATAAAACTATTTTTGGCTTTTCCTCTAAAATCTTCTTGTTCATCGCATCGATGTCGATGTTCATTACGTTCTTGTCCAGTGGGTGGAAAACTGTTTTGAGCCCGCGGATACCAGCGGCGCTGACGTCTGCGTGGGAAATGTGACCTCCGGAAGGCACTTCAAGAGCCATTACCTTTTCGCCAGGCTTTGCAAAACCGAAAAATGCCGCAAGGTTTGCTGTTACACCTGAAACAGGCTGGACGTTTGCATAGTCACAGTCGTATAATTTGCATGAAAGCTTTTTGGTCCTGTCTTCAACAAGGTCGACGTATTGGCATCCTTCGTAGAACCTTTCGAATGCCTGTCCTTCTGCGTATCTGTGAGCAAAATCAGTTGCTAATGCTTCTGTAACCTCTACGCTTGTCACGTTTTCAGAAGCGATCATATTGATACTGTTTCTCATATATTCCGTATGTTTCTTTGCTATATCTTCAAAGTTTAAAATTTCATCATGATAATTAGCCATTTACTACACCTAATATCCAATTATATATTTATGATTTAATTTATGTTCATCTTAGAATATAAGATTTATGAAAAACAAATAGTTGAAATCATTTTAACAAGATTACATGAATAGTTTTATATAGTTAGAATTTTAAACTATAGTTAGGAAGTGATACAATGGTTAGTGTAACAAGCATATATGATAAATTCCAAACAGTCATACCCGTTGAGGTCAGAAAGGAGTTTAATCTCGATAAATCCTATAAAATCGAATGGAAAATTACTGATGACGGCAAAGTTGAATTGGAATTCATTAAGGAACTGAGTTTGGACGATATGGTTGGAAGATACTCCACAGAAGAACCGATAGACTCCGTCAAATTGAAACATGATTTTAAAAATGGGAAAATCTGAAATTAGGAAAAGCTTAAATAGTTAGGTATACAATATAATGTTAGGTGATAAGATGAATATCGGCAAGAAAAGTAAAACAAAAAACGAAGCTAAACTTAGTTTAGAAGATATGATTGGCAGATACAAATCCATAGAACCTATCAACTGTGTAGATTTAAAGCATAAATTGAAATAGGGGCGTTTTAACTTGTATTTCTTAGACACCACATTCATAGTCGGATTGCTTGTATCCACTGATCAATGGCATGAGCCTGCAGTTGAAATTTATAACCAGATTAAAAATGAGGAGTTGGTTATCTCAAAATTGGTAATAGCTGAAACCATAACCATATTAAAAAATAAGCTAAGCACAAAGGATATCCGTGAAATCTACAGAAATTTGCCTAACATGTTTAAAATAATCGAAGACACCCCATTTTTTGATGAGACAATGGAAATATTCATAAAATACGATTCGGAAATATCATTTTTTGATTCCATGTATGTCTTCCTAATGAAAAATGAGAATATCTTGAAACTGGTAAGCTTTGACCATGACTTTGACAGGGTTGATGGGATAATCAGAATCCATTAATCCTATTTTTTGAATTGATTTTTTAATGGTGTCTTCAAAACCAAAATGACATAAACCATAAAAATAAATGCGACAAGTAAAAATATTATTCCCCCAGTAAAGATTGACATTACGCCAAAGCCATCGACCAAAAATCCTCCGATTGCAATACCAAGGGCGATTCCACCGTTCAAGACACTTAGAAATATGCCGTTGGCAAGTTCTGGAGTGTCGGGCAGAACTGACGCCTCTATGTATTGAATCAGGTTATAGCCCATGCCGTCCAATATTCCGAATATCAAAATCAGCATCAGGACAGGTATCAGATAATCTGCAAAGGCATACATTCCCAAAAACACTGCTGCGCACACCAGCTGGAAAACGATCAGTGTTGCCTTGTCCCTTTTTGCAATCATCTTTCCGCCAAGCCATGTGCCGAAAATGGAGATGACACCATAGGCAAAAAGGAAGATGCTCAACCTGTATGTATAGACATGGCTGACTGTCTGCAGGAAGTATGGAATGTAGTTGTAGACGATGCTGGCGCCGATTGGCATCATTATGATACCGACAGTTGCCAAAACGAATTCCTTTGACTTTAGACTGGACAGCGGCATTTCATAGCTTTTTGACTCGCCAGGTATTGTAGGGAAGAATATTGCAATCAATATTAATGTCATGAGATTGAATAGGAAAATCCAGCTCATGGCGACCTGATATCCGAAAATTGTTCCCAAACCTGTTGTTATCGGCAATCCGACAATGCTTCCTATTGAAATGCCAAGCAGAATCCTTGTGATGTAGTCCTGCTGCTGATTTTCCGGCGCTATCTTTTCGCAGAATGTCAGGGCGATTGCGATGAATGCCGGATAGAATACCGCTGAAAGGATTCTGAAGAAGCCTGCAATGTAGATGCTTTCCGTGAAAATGATTACGAAGTTTGACACCGCAAAAATCCCGAGTATTGCAATGAATGTCCTTTTGATCTCGAACCTTGAAAACAGGATAGGTATGAATAGCCCCGCTACGGCAATCGTGAATGTGAAGGATGAAACGTATAATCCGGAAACGGCAATGGATGTTGCAAAATGATCGGATATCTGAGATATCATGCCTATTATGCTCAATGGAGTGTTAATTCCCATTGTTGAAAGCATCAATATGTATAACAGCACTTTTGGATTATGGTTCATGTAGATTCCTCATTTAATAACAATAGTTATGTAAAAAATAGCATATAAATTTTGAGAAATTCTGAATTTAAAAAAAAAGGAGTCTGTAAAATTTTATAGGCTTCTTTCAAATTTAATTTTTTACACTTGAAATTTCACTTCGATGAAAATTTGTTCTAATTTTTCTTTAATTTCAAAATAAATGATTAAAAAATAGTAAATTACTTAAATAAGCGAGGACAAATTATATTTTATGCCTAATATAAATAAATCTGCCCTCAATAATAATTTAGACTTCATACAACTTAAACTTT
>NZ_JAFQXT010000006.1 GCF_017406825.1 Methanobrevibacter sp. | reverse complement strand
TCTGTCTTCCCTATTAATAAACTGATATCCAAAGTTACCTTTTGGACATACTTTACCCTCGTTTACAGGGTGTCTTTTTAAAGGTTCTACACCAACAATTTTTCCGTCTTTTACAACGAAGTTGAGTCCACAACCAGTACCGCAGTATGGACAGATTGTTGGCACATATTTAATCTCAACCATTTTTTAATCTCCAAAATTTATATTTAAAATAATATAAAAAGAAGCTTTTTTAAAGCTTCTTATAAGTTTACTAGCTTATCCTTTTAAGTAAGTGTACCAGTAGATACATGCTACAAAGATAGCTCCACCAATGATGTTTCCGATGGTAACAGGGAGTAAGTTGTTAATAAGGATAGTACTCCAGGTAACACCTTCAGCACCTAAGAACATACCTAATGGTATGAAGAACATATTTGCAACACTGTGCTCAAATCCGATACATACAAATGCCATGATTGGGAACCAAATACCAACGATTTTACCGATGATATCATCAGATGCATTTGCTAACCATACAGCTAAACATACAAGCCAGTTACAACCAATACCTTTGATTAAAGCAACTTGGAATGGCATGGTAACTTTACCGGCTGCTACAGCCATAGCTTTTGATGAAATTGCATAAGCTGGTGCTGCGGTATCTACAGGAGTGATTCCTCCCATGAAAGCTAATACGTAAGCTACGAATAATGCACCGACAAAGTTGAAAATCCAACTGAGTACCCAGTTTTTACAGAGGCCGCCGATAGAAGCGGTACCGTCTAAAACACCTAAAGTCATGAACATTACGTTTCCAGTGAATAATTCAGATCCTGCAAGTACAACAATAATCAAACCTACAGGGAACACTGCACCGAATACGAACTTTTCTAAACCGAGAGGAGCGCCTGCATCTAACATACCTGCGCTTGCTACTACAGCTAATAAACCACCAAATGCAATATATGCTCCTGCTAAAAAGGAGAGTAATATTACATTATCTATTTTTGCAGAGTCTTTTGCTCCAGCAGTTCCGGAAATTGCTTTCGCAGTTTCTACTGGACTTTTAAAAGATGAACTCATTTTATCAACCTCTTTTATTCCCTTTTTTAATTAATTTTTATAATACTAATGAAACCCTAAACTAGTTCAAAGAGTATTATGATATTATATAAGTGCATTATATATAAAAAGGGTTTCTTATTAGAAGCAAAAAGAAATATTTAAATATTACAATTGAACAAAATTAATCATAATGATAAATCATGATGGATAATATTCACATCGTGTTAAACTTCTTTTTTTAATGAATTATGATTAGATTAATGCTTGTTTTTTCATTTTATGAAATGAAAATCGTGAATTTTTAAAAAAAAATGTTTTAAAATCTGATCTGATGAAAAGTTTGGAAAAAACATCTATATGAAAACAGATTAATATCGTGTCCAATTTTCATAAAAACATCCAAAAAATGAAAAAATTTTAAAAAAAAATCGAATTTAAAAATTAAAATCAAAAAAAAATAAAATTTAGGCAAACTCATCATAACATATTATGTTGCCCGACAGGCGATATATACTATTATATAAAAATTAACATATTATATATTGAGAAGGTGCGTGAAATGAAAATCGAAGAAATTGATGCAATAAACTTCAAGAATGATGAAGCGAAAGATGCAAAGGAATATGTCGTGCAAGATGAAACAATAACCCTTACAATAAACGGAGATATTTCCCGTAGCTTATCGGCAATCGAAGACTCCCTTGAGGAATTTGCAGTCGGGTATCTGATCAATGAGAATATGGTAAAATCCCTAGATGACATTAAAAAGATTGAAATAAGCGGCCCGCAAATCAGTGTCGAAATAGACGACGCTTTACTGAAATCAAACGAAACCGTACTGTGCTCCGATTCGGCAGGAGGATGGAGAAGCAAAATAAAAGAAGTGAAAGCTGTTGAATCCGACTTCCAGGTTGACGTTCATGAACTAATCAGCAGAATCGAAGAGCTGAAGAACAACGCCGAAATATGGCAGGCAACCGGAGGAACACACGTTGCAGGAATAGTCTACCAAGAAAAGTTTGTTGTGAAGGAAGATGTAAGTCGCCACGTCGCTGTCGACAAGGTCATCGGATATGGCATACTCCACGGCTTCGACTTGAAAAACTCCTATGTAATCTACAGCGGCAGAATGCCTGCGGACATGGTCATCAAAATGACAAGGGCAGGGATTCCAATCCTGGCATCAAACGCGGCTCCCGCAAATTCAGGATACAATATAGCAAAAAAAGGTAATATTACATTGGTCGGATTCCTTAGAGGCCAACGCTGTAATATCTATAATAATCAGAACAGAATTCTATTCTAAAACTGTGTGTCTTGCCTTTAAGTCACTTTCAGTCTGATGCATCTTTTCCATTAGCTCGGAAACGATCGCATCCAAAAACACAAGTGTAGTTAACTCGAAAGCGGTCCCTAAAGGGGTAAGTGAAGTATAGTTTCCATGGATTTGACGCTTCATATAATTTTCATCGTCGACTTCCTTTTTGGTTCTTCCTTTGACAAGGATGAAACTGTCTGCGAGTTGACCTAAAGTAGATTCTGGATATGATGTCAATGCTAAAACTTTTGAACCTCTATTTTTTGCGATTTTAGCAGCGGAAACAATAGTGTTTGTTTCACCGGAACCGGATATGGCCACGATACAATCATCTTCATAAATGGCAGGAGATATGGTTTCCCCAACAACATATGCGCTTAAGCCCAAATGCATAAGTCTCATGGCGAATGCCTTTGCGGCAAGCCCTGATCTTCCCGCTCCTGTAACAAAAATATTTTTAGAGTTGATAATAATGTCTTCAAAATCTTCAATAGCCTGTTCATCCAAAAATTCCTGTGCATTTTCAATATTATCCAATATTGCTCGAATAGAGGTTTTCATTATTTCCATTTTCATCTACCTTTAAATCAATATTATTAATTATGATTAAAATTTTATATATAATTAATGAAATTTGAAAGCAGGGGACTTATAAGTCTGGAGATAGATGGTGACATTTACGATTACAAATTGTACCAAAGTCTGGATTCACTGTCACGGACAAAATCCCAGAGAAAATCCGCAAAAGAATTAAATATTTCGCATACGGTATTCAATAGAAGGCTGCTTAAGGCAGAGGACAAATTAGGCATTAAAATCACGGAAAAAGTAGGGAACGGAACTCACCTTACCAAAGAAGGATTGGAACTGCTTGAAGAGTTCAGGAAATATTTGATTCAAATAGAAAAAACACCAAAAATCAACATTGCCGGCGGACATATAAGCACAGGACTTTTAGAAAGTCTGAATACTCCATTCGATGTTAACATCTACAGCAGTTCCGATGAGGACGCATTCGAGCTTGCAAGAAGGGGTGCTGTCGATATCCTGACTTTAGACGATCCTTTAATCGCTTACGAACGCGACATTAACTTCATGCCGATAGCTTACGATTATCTTGTTTTGGTTTCAAGCCCCGAATCCAGGAATGTTGAAAGCATTTCCGATTTGGAGGGACTTGATTTTATAAACGTTAACGGTTCCGCCCAGAGGCTTGCATGGAACAGCTTAAATCACTATGATATCGAATACAATTTGAAGGAAAGCGTCAATTCACAATTCGATGCCTTTAAAATTGTCAGAAATTCCGAAAATCTCTACACCTTTTTGAATGCAAGCTATTTTAAAGGAAATGAACTTTTGAAGTATGACACGCAACATGTAATCAGCGCCGTTAAGGTAAACGAAGACAAACCCGAAGTTGATGAATATATCAGATATCTGATTAATGACGCTCAAAAAGACATTGAAAATCAGGGTTTCACTCCAATGGGCTAATACTTTTCAAATGCTCTCGGCAAAAAGCAATATTAATATAATTATATACCTATCACCACACCCATGAAATTGTGAAAATACACACTTTCAAAACATTAAATAATGATGAGACACAATATTATATTGAATAATAAAAAGGCGATATTATGGCAAAAAACAGAGATTTACTAGCAGTTGGTCATTCTGCTCATGATTACATTATAAGAGTGCCTGAATTTCCAAAAGCGAATTTTTCAGCACCAATAACAAATATGAAAACCTTCAATGGTGGAGCGGCTGCGAATGTGGCCTGCGTTGGAGCAAATTTAGGATTAAAAACTTCATTGGTTTCCGCTGTTGGAGGGGATTTCAAAAAGACAGAATACTATGAGCACATGCAAAATTTAGACATTGACACAGAATCACTCATTATCGTTCCTGGTGAAGCCACCCCCACCGCATTTGTCTTAACTGATGATAACGATGACCAGATCAGTTATTTCTACTGGGGAGCTGCCCGTGAATTTGCCGAAAGCAAAGTCCCGACATCCGCAATTAAAAATGCGGAAGCAATCCATTTGGCTACAGGAGATCCGGATTTCAACTGGAAATGTTCAGAGGAAGCGAAAAACGAAGATCTGCTCGTTTCATTTGATCCTGGCCAGGACCTTGGAATGTATGACACCAAAAAACTGATTGACGTGATTGAAAACACAACCATATTATTTGGTAACCATCATGAAATCGAAAGAATATTGGATGCTCTTGAAGTTGACTTGACCGGATTGAGGAATATGGGTCCGAAAATCATCGTCAAAACCTGCGGCGCCAACGGTAGTGAAATATATTCAAGTGAAGATAAAATCAAAATCGATGCAATCGCTACCGATGTCGTTGATCCGACCGGAGCTGGAGATTCATACAGGGCAGGATTTTTATCAAGATTCCTGAATGGAGAATCACTGGAAGCATCCGCCAAATTCGCATCAGCCGTTTCTTCATTTATCATTGAACATCAAGGTTGTCAGACAAACATGCCGACTTTTGATGACGCATTTGAAAGAATGAATGAATTCTATTAATTCTTTTATTTTTTCAATTTTACCTTATTTTTATCAAAATCCCTTTATTTTTAACATATATTCCTATAATTTACTTTTTTTTAAAAATAACTTTACAAATATCAAATATGATGTAATGAAGAGTTACATACTAATTTAAATACTATTAAATTAAAATAAGAAATTATCAAATAAATATGAGAAATTTTTAAATTTAATTTGAGTGTTTTAAATCTTAATTGAGGAATTATCATGACACAAATCAGCGATGCAAAAAAAGGCATATTGACAGATGAAATGAAGCACGTCGCTAAAGTCGAAGGTGTTTCAGAAGAATTTATACTGAAATCAGTGGCACAAGGTACCATAGTAATACCCGGAAACGTCCACAGAGACATCGACGCTGCAGGTATTGGAGCGGGACTCAGAACAAAAGTAAATGCAACAGTAGGAACTTCAACAGACATTGTCAACTTCGACGAAGAAGTTCTCAAAGCGCAAATTGCAATCGACAATGGTGCAGACTGTCTGATGGAACTGAGTATAGGCGGAGACCTGGACGTAATCAGAAGAAGGGTGCTCGACATGTCCCCATTGCCTGTAGGTTCAGTGCCTGTCTATCAGGCAGCCATTGAAGCTATCAGAAGAGAAGGATCTGTAATTTACATGGATGAAGATGACCTGTTCAAAACCATCGAAAAACAGGCAAAAGACGGTATCGACTTTATGGCAATCCACAGCAGCATCAACATTGAAACATTAACCAGACTCAAAAGGCAAGGCCGTGTAACAGGACTTGTTTCAAGAGGAGGTTCATTCATGTCCGGCTGGATTGTGGAAAACGAAAAGGAAAACCCGTTATACGAAAACTTCGATTACGTTTTAGAAATTGCCAAGGAACATGATGTCGTGCTGTCCCTTGCAAACGGTATGAGAGCAGGATCCATTGCCGATTCAACTGACAGGGCACAAATTCAAGAATTGATCATTTTAGGGGAATTAATCGACAGGTCTCGTGAAGCGGGAGTTCAATGTATGATTGAAGGACCTGGACACATTCCAATCAACGAAATTCCGACAAACGTTATGATTCAAAAGAAAATGTGTTCAAACGCACCATTCTACATGCTCGGACCTATTGTATGTGACGTGGCACCGGGCTATGACCATATAGTCTCTGCAATCGGTGCGGCATCATCTGCAAAGGCTGGTGCAGACTTCATCTGTTACGTGACCCCGGCAGAACACCTGGCATTACCTAACCCTGATGACGTAAGGGAAGGCGTGATTGCAACCAAAATCGGAGCTTATGCAGGTGACCTTGCAACCGGCCAAATTGACGGTTCACAAGACCTTGCAATGGCAGAAGCCCGTAAAAGACTTGATTGGGAAGCGCAATATGAATGCGCAATGTTTCCACAAGCTGCACGTGCAAAAAGAGACCAAAGACCCCCTGAAGAAGAGGACACATGTACAATGTGCGGAAACTTCTGTGCAGTGAAAATCGTTAATGAATGGTTGGACCAATCCGATTCCGACCTTATTAAATAGATATTCTTATCTATTTACCTTATTTTTTTAGATTCTCTATTGAAACAGACTATATCTTTATTCATCTCCACACAAAAAATCGATGATGTTATACATTAAACTGGTCTTGCCCGATCTTCTAATTCCGATATATACCTTAACAAAATCAGTGTTAACATAATCTTTTAATTTGCTAACATATGCATCACGTTTAATTAATTTATCCGATAAAAGAAAAATTTCTTAATTATTATTTCCTAAAGACTATATAATACTTTCCACACTTCACCAATATACAATAGATTAGTGTTTTAAAAATAGTTATTTTAATCTAAAACTATATATAATTTGTTAATTTTAAAAATAAATAATACAACATCATTGAAGGAATTTCACAGCCCATATACTTAAATTTTAAAAATTTCACTGAAAATTTTAAAAAAATGTATTTTAAAAGAGACAAAAAATTAAACGAGATTTTAATTCTCCACGATTACGGCTTGGATAATTATCTAAAATATCCAGATTGTGCCATTCAATTAAAGGAATGGGGAGTTCACTCTCCGGATTGCAAAATCATTGCAGATGCCCATGACTGCGGACTTGTCCACGATAATCTAATTTTTGTTTCAAATGATACTAGAATGCTTGAACTGATTGCTAATCATGACACCTCATTTCTAAAAATTATAGAATTCGCATCATGTACTTAATATTTTTATATAAATAGGAACAAATATTACTTCATTATAAAACTTATTCTTATTATTGTAATGGTGAATACAAATGACACATTGGATTGAAAATGTAGCTAATGAATTAAGTAAAATGGATGTAGAAGAACATATCATCGCAAGTGGAACCTCCATTTCAGGTTCAATACATATCGGAAACTCCTGCGACATATTTGTAGCCAATGGAATCGGAAAGAAATTAAGAGAAAAAGGAAAAAAAGCAAAAACAATATGGATTGCTGATGACCACGACCCCTTAAGAAAAGTCCCATATCCTTTACCTGAAGATTACGACAAATACCTTGGAATGCCATACTCAATGATTCCATGTCCTGACGGCTGCTGCGCCAACTTCGTGGAACACTTTGAAAAACCGTTGCTTTCCGTGATGGACGATTATGGAATCGAAATGGAAACCAAATCCGGATTTGAAATGTATAAAAACGGAGATTATAACGATTACATCAGAACTTCCTTGGAAAAAGTTGAGGAAATCAAAGAAATATTCAACCAATACAGAAGAGAGCCGCTAGCCGACGACTGGCTGCCTTACAACCCAATCTGTGATGAATGTGGAAGGGTAAACACCACCTACGCTTACGACTATGACGGAGACATCATCAAATACAGATGTGAATGCGGCCACGAAGGCGAAATGGACATCAAATCCGGAAACGGTAAACTCACCTGGAGAGTTGAATGGGCGGCAAGATGGAAAATCTTCGGAACCACATGCGAACCGTTCGGAAAAGACCACGCTGCAAGCGGAGGATCCTACGATGTAAGTAGCGTTATTTCAGAAAAAATATTCAACTACCCTGCACCATACCCAGTGCCATACGAATGGATCACCCTTGACGGTGAAGCGATGAGCAAATCACACGGAGTGTTTTTCGCACCTGAAGAATGGCTGAAAATCGGTCCTGCGGAAAGTCTTCACTACTACCTGTTCAGGTCAAAACCTATGAAAGCAAAAGACTTCTCACCAAGAATGCCTTACCTGGACTTTATCGACCAGTTCGATACAGTTGAAAAAGTGTTCTACGATGAGGTAGAAGCACCATCTGAAAAAGAAGGCAGGAAATTCAAGGAAATCTATGAAATAGTCCAAATCAATGAAGGCAGTCCTCTGCCTTTCAGACCGCCGTTCAGATTCCTGGTAAACGCTTATCAGATTGCAGGCGATGATTTAGAGAAAATCTTCGATATCCTTAAAAGAAACTCACAATTAACAAAAAGCTTTAAAGACAAGGAATTTGGCGATTTGACTGAAACAGAATTGGCACAGTACAGAGAAAGAGTCGATAATGTAATCTATTGGCTGGACACCTATGCACCTAACTTCGTTAAATTCAAAGTTCAGGAAAAAAGCGTGCCTAACTTGCCATTGACCCCGGAACAGGATCAATTCCTGGCTGACCTTGCCGATTTGATTGAAAACAATGAGTTTGCAGACGCAACCGCATTGCACGATGCGATGTATGAAATCCTGGAAGCTCAAGAATTAAAACCACAAAAAGGTTTCCAAGCTATTTATAAAATGATTCTCGGTCAAAAACAAGGCCCAAGAGCAGCATCATTCCTGTTAAGTTTGGATAAGGACTTTGTTGTGAAAAGATTAAGAAAAGAAGCTTAATCTTTTTACTTTTTCTTTTTTTAAATCAAACTTTTGAATTCCTTTTTCATTAAAAGCTCATCAACGAAAATATAATCTAATTTTTCAAAAATATCGATGAGAATATCCTCCCTTGAATCAAAACTAACCACAATGCTTTTAAATTCATAGTCCATCGCTATCTTTTCAAGCTGTCGGATTAGCTTATAGGATATTTTTTCCCTATCATCATAAGAGTTTAAAAATAAGGTAACTATTTCTGCGGATTCGGCATCATAAACCTTAAAACTGGCACATCCCACCGTTTTTCGAAAGTTATTCAAAAGCAAAACTATTTGAGGGTCATTTACTTCACATCCAAATGATGAACACATCTGTATGAATCTTTCATCCCTTTCATCAGTAACAGTTATCTCCATTATTTCACCTCAGTGGTGTTTCCGACTTTCTTTAACTCCTCATCCCATATTTCAGGATTATCCTTTGCAAATCTTAAAAACAAATCCCTGCACCTTGCATCATCCAAGACATTGACTTCAACGTCATTGGATTCCAATAGCTTTTCCGCCCCCATCAATGTTGCATTTTCGCCAATGACAACGTGCGGAATATTATACAGCATTACAGCGCCTGAGCACATCGGACAGGGAGACAGTGTCGTATACAATGTGCAGCCAATATAATCCTCATAATTCAAGCGTCCCGCATTTTCAATTGCATCCATCTCGGCATGCAGAACTGCAGAATCGTTTTGAATAAGCCTATTATGTCCTCTGGATATGATTTCACCATCCTTAACCAGCACCGCACCTATCGGGATTCCACCTTCGGCTAAAGATTTTTCAGCTTCCTTAATGGCCTCACTCATAAAATAATCATCAGAGTTCATGAAAAAAATAAGTTAATAGATGAAATTAATCATCTATCTGAATCTGTTTAATAATCCTTTATTGGATTCTTTTTCCAAGGATTCTTCAAGTTTAGTTATCTGTTTTCTTAAATCGGATATGGTTTTATTATTATCATTAGCAAGTTTGTCATAACTGCTTTCCTTAACTTTGAGTTTTGTTCTGAGTTCGGAAATTTCTGATTTGTAACCGTCGACTTCTTTTTTGCTTTGAGCTTCGACTTCTTCCTTATAGTTTCCAAATTCTATGATTTCCGCTCTCAATTTGTCAACTTCTTCAGAAAGGGTTATGTTTTCTTTTCTAGCCTCGGATAATTTATCCTTAACCTCACTGAGTTCTTTGGATAATTTGCCATTTTCCTGTTTAAGACCATCGACATTGGTGCTTGAAAGTTTTTCTTTAAGTTCTGATATTTTTGATTCCAATTCTTCCTTGATAGAATTGACTTCGTTTTCCAGTTTATCAGCCCTTACCTTTTGAACTGCGCCTTCAGCACCTAATTTACCAATATTATTGCTTAAATCCGCATTAATATCTAATTGATCAAAGTATTTTCTTGTTGTTTTTTCAAGTGCGCTGGTCAATTCATTCTTGACCTCGTTCAATTCCGCATTCTCTTTTTTGAGTTTAGGAATTATCTTGTTTGTCAAGTAATTCAATTCATTGGATTGATTTGATAATTTTTTATCTTTTTCAAGCAGTTTGGCTTTCAAATCATCTAATTTTGAATTATCTTCTTTAGGTTGTTTTTCAATGACTTCCTCTTCAACGGGTTCTCCGACAACCTCGATTTCCGGTTCGTTGTGTATCGGTTCTTCAGCAACCTCATCAGCTGCAGGTTCATCGACAACCTCTTCAACAACCTCTTCAGGCACACCCCCTGCCTCAACAGGCTCTTCCTCAACAGCAGGTTCAGGAATTTGTTCAACAACCGGTTCTTCAACAATGTTTTGTTCTGTTTCTATTTTAGATCTGTTTTTTATCTTATCTAAGTCTAGTTTAACTTTTTGACCATACATAGCGTTTATTGGTTTTTCATCAGACATTAAAATCACCATAATAGCAATATTAATATTTAAAATTCAACTACTAGATACACTATTAAGTTAAGTTTTTAACATATTTAACTATTATTAAAAAAGATTAATAAATCATGAAAACCAACTATTATATACTAGATTAATTTTGTAACTTGTGGCGATACCATGGATTATTTTGATAGATTAGAGAAAGAAACCAATCACCTATACGAAATAGCTAACGAGGCAAGGTCTAAAGGTTTAGATGTTGAAACCGAAACCGAAGTGCCACTTGCAAAGGATTTAGCTGAAAGAGTAGAGGGGTTAGTTGGCCCCGAAGGTGTGGCACAAAGGATTAAGGAATTAGAGAAAGATATGGACAGGGAGTCAGTGGCTTTTGAAATTGCCGCCGAGATTGCGGACGGAACCTTCCCATTGACCGGTGAAAAGGCAAACTGGAATGAGGAACAGAGATGCGACCAGGGCCTTAGAACAGCCCTTGCAATCTTGACAGAAGGGGTGGTTGCAGCACCTCTGGAAGGGATTTCAGATGTGAAAATCAAGGAGAACTTCGACGGGACAAAATATATCGGAGTTTACTTTGCAGGCCCTATCAGAAGTGCAGGAGGAACAGCCGCCGCATTGGCCGTGCTTTTGGGAGATAAAATCAGGCAGGCAATTAACATTGACGTGTTTAAACCTATAGATGAGGAAATCGAAAGGTATGTGGAGGAAGTTGAACTCTACGAATCCGAAGTTACAAATCTGCAATACTCACCAACACCAGAAGAAGTGAGATTCGCCGCAAATCACATCCCGGTAGAGGTATCAGGAGAACAGACCGACCAGGTGGAAGTATCCCACAGGGATTTGGAGCGTGTCGAAACCAACAATATACGTGGGGGCGCACTACTGGCTATGGTCGAAGGAGTTATCCAAAAGTCCAAAAAGATCCATAAGATTTCAAAGAAACTGGGTCTTGACTGGGAATGGCTCAGCGAGTATTCAAAGCCTAAAAAGGACGATTCCTCAAATGACAGTGGAGATTCCGATGTTACCCTTGAAGAACCTAAATATATCCAGGATATCATTGGCGGAAGGCCGATTTTAGGTTACCCTTCAGAAAAGGGCGGTTTCAGACTGAGATATGGAAGGTCCAGAAATACCGGCCTTGCTACAATGGGAGTTCACCCTGCAACAATGGCGCTGCTTGAATTTTTGGCCGTCGGGACACAGCTTAAGATTGAATATCCCGGCAAGGGAAATTGTGTAGTTCCCGTCGATTCCATTGAAGGACCAATTGTTAAGCTTAAAAATGGAGATGTTTTAAGGCTTGACAGTGTAAAAAAGGCCCGTGAAGTTAAAAAGGATGTTGTGGAAATCCTGTTTTTAGGCGACATGCTTGTTGCATTCGGCGAGTTTTTAAGAAACAACCAACCGTTATATCCGTCCGGATGGGTTGAGGAATGGTGGATTCAGCTATTGAAGAAAAGCGAAAACTTCAATGATGACCTGGATTTGGAAAAATTGGAATACGATTACTTGTCCTCCGTTGAAGCGCTGAAATTATCCAAAGATTATGGCATTCCGCTTCACCCGAAATACACTTACTGCTATAATGACGTGACCATTCATGATTTAAACTGTTTAATTGACCTGATTGAAAAGTCAAAAGCAGATTACAAACCCGGCGAAGAGTTGAAACTTGACTTGTCTTATCAAAAAAGGGTTTTGGAAATTATGGGAGTCCCTCACACCGTAAGGGACGGCAAAATTATCCTCGACAAGGATCACTCTTATGCCCTTCTGGTAACCCTATCCAAAAGGCTGCCTGAAATGAAGACAACCATTGAAGCCGTAAATGAGGTATCCCCTGTTGAAATCAAAAACAAGGCTCCGGCCTACATAGGCACTCGTGTCGGAAGGCCTGAAAAATCAAAGGAAAGGCTGATGAGGCCTGCTCCACATGGATTGATTCCAATCGGCAACAACGGTGGGGCAAGAAGGCTTGTTGCAACCGCCGCCAAAAAGGGAAATATCAAGGTGGAGATTTCAAGACGCAAATGCACCAATCCGGAATGCGGAATCAGCTCCTTCGGCGCTCTTTGTCCGAAATGCGGCTATCCTACTGAAATGGGCAAGCCTTCTCAGAAAAACATTCCCCTTGCAAACATGCTTAAGAAGGCATCAGACAACGTTAAGGTGAGACGTGTCGATGAGGTTAAGGGCGTTATCGGTATGATTTCAGAATCCAAACTGCCCGAACCGTTAGAAAAGGGAATACTCAGAGCAAAACATGAGGTGTTTACTTTTAAGGATGGGACAATACGTCACGATTCAACTGATTTGCCTCTGACTCATTTCGTACCAAGGGAAATTGGAGTGAGCGTTGAAAAGCTCAAGGAAATGGGTTATGAACATGACTGTTACGGCAATCCGATTGAAAACATCGATCAGATTATCGAGCTCAAGGTTCAAGACATTGTAATATCCGATAACTGCGGAGAATACCTGCTGAGGACAGCGCAGTTCATTGACGATGAGCTTACAAGATTCTATGATATGGAGCCGTTCTATAACGTTGAAGAGAAAAGCGATTTGATTGGCCATTTAGTGGCGGGTCTTGCACCGCACACATCCGCCGGTGTTTTAGGTAGAATCATAGGATTTACAAAAGCATTGGGCTGTTATGCGCATCCTTATTTCCATTCTGCAAAGCGTAGAAATTGCGACAGTGACGAAGATGCTATAATGCTGCTTCTGGATGCTCTAATCAACTTTTCAAAATCATACCTGCCTAACACAAGGGGAGGAAGCATGGATGCTCCTTTGGTTTTATCTTCAAGAATTGACCCTGAAGAGATAGACGACGAATCCCACAACCTGGACATCTTTGAAAGATTCCCTGTTGAGTTTTATGAAGAGACATATACCCCTCACAAGCCTGCTGACGTGCTTGACTACATCGATAACGTTGAAAAGCATTTGGGTACTCCCGAGCAGTATGAGGGACTGATGTTTTCCCATCACACTTCAAATATCCATGCAGGACCGACAGTATGCCTTTACAAGAGATTGCCGTCAATGCGGGAAAAGGTTGAAGCGCAGATTGCCCTTGCCGAAAGCATCAGGGCAGTTGACCAGCGCGGAGTTGTGGAAAAGGTATTGTCCTCCCACTTCCTGCCGGACATTATGGGAAATTCCAGGGCATTTTCCAAGCAGAAGGTCAGGTGCACCAAGTGCGGCGCCAAATACAGAAGGATGCCCCTTACCGGAAAATGTGAATGTGGAGGTAACCTGATTTTATCCGTTTCGAAAGGATCAGTTACCAAATATCTTGAAATTTCAAGAGATCTTGTTAATAGGTACCCTGTATCCCATTATCTTGAGCAGCGCTTAGAGATTCAGGAGTTCGGTATCAATTCACTGTTTGAAAGTGACAAGTCCAAGCAGAGCTCCCTTGATGTATTTTTCTGAAATACTTTTCAAATGCTCTCGGACAATTAATTTTTTAATATTTTAATATAGTAATATCAGAGTACCGGAATTTTGTTCGATTCAAGACGAATGATTTATATATCATAAGGAACTACCTATTAAATAGAAGTTCGTATGAATACGAACAATAATTATACATGTGTTTACAAATAGTAATAGCATGTGAGAGCATACTCTCTCCAAACGGATAATAAACTTTTTTAAAAACTAGGAAAATGGTGTGAAATAAATGGAAAGAATATCAGAATTAGGAAATAATTTACAAGAATCCGTTAAAATCAATGTAGAAAAAAATAACGGTATTAGAGAAAGATTCAGTTATGAAAAATTAATGAAATCATTAATAATGGTGGAAACCCCATTCTTTGAGTCAGATAAAATCATTGCAACCGTAGTATCTCAACTATACGATGGAATCAAAACCAAAGAAATCAAAAAAATTGTTTACGAATGTTTAGAAGACATCGACCCTGAAATCGCAAACAAATACCTTGCAAGTACCCAGCTAAGAGTACGTACCTCAAGAGATACCATCGAAGCATTTGACTTATCAAAAATCGCTAACACCTTGATTGAAGAAACCGGTGCTAGCCAAGAAACAGCTTTTGAAATCGCTACAGAAACCTGGAAAGAACTCAAAAAGTTAAATGTGGAATACCTGACCGCTCCAATGATTAGGGAAATGGTCAACACAAAACTAATCGAATACGGTTTGGAAGACTTAAGAAGCCGTTACACCCGTTTAGGTATCCCTGTTTACAACATCACCTCCTTAATTGAAAACGGTAACAGGGACAACGCAAACATGATCCACAACCCTGAAAGTATCCACAAGCATGTGGCAGACGAAGCATTGAAACAATACGCACTCCTGAAAATGTTGCCTGCACACTTGGCAGATGCGCACATGTCCGGAGACATTCACATTCACGATTTGGAATTCTTCGCCGGAAGACCATTGAACTGCCTACAGCACGACATAAGAACTTTCATCAGATACGGACTTAAAGTTGACGGTACCGGTGACCACACCTCCATTGCAGGTGCGCCAAACCACATGGAAACCTTAATGAACCACACTGGTGAAATCATGCTTGCAGCACAGCAAAACATGTCCGGAGGACAATCCATGTCCCTTTGGAACGTATTTGTTGCACCATTTGCAAGAGGAAGAAGCTATGAAGAAATCAAACAGGCAGTTCAAATGCTGATCTACAACTTGAACATGGCTTACGCCGCAAGAGGATCACAAGTTCCATTCACAAGTATGGCATTGGAATTCGGCGTTCCAGATTTCCTGAAAGAAGAAACCGCATACGGACCAAAAGGAGAAGTTGTCGGAACCTATGCGGACTTTGAAGATGAAACCAGATTAATCCAAAAAGCATTCACTGAAACATTGCTCGAAGGAGACAATGAAGGAAAACCTCATTTGTTCCCAAATACAATCTACACACTCCGTAAAGAAACAATGACCAGTGAATATGAAGACGACTTAAGATTAGTACATGAATTATCTGCAAAATACGGTTCATCCTACTTTGTAAACATGTTCCCTAAATACAGAGGCAAAATGGCCAACTACATGGGATGCAGAACCTGTTTACAGGACACCTGGACCGGTGACTGGGACCAAGACTGTTTAAGAACCGGTAACCTCGCTTACGTAACCCTAAACTTCCCAAGAATCGGATACCAATCCAAAGACGAATCCCAAGTATTCGAATACCTAGACGAATACATGGACCTTGCAGTTGAAACCTTAATGCTTAGAAGAGAACAAGGATTAAAATGCTTAAATGATTTCCACATCCTACCATTCTTAAAACAGAAAGTGGGAGAAGAATCATACTACAGAATCGAAAATTCAACTTTATCCTTCGGTTTTGTCGGACTTAACGAAATGCTGTTATCCTTATTCGGCGAAGGAATCGAAAACCCTGACGCCAACAAATTCGGTGTCAAATGTCTCGAATATGTAAATGACAGAGCTAAAAAATTACAGGAAGAAACCGGACTCAGATGGTCTGTCCTGCAAACCCCTGCTGAATCTACCGCTTACAGATTCGCAACTCTCGACAAAAAACAATTCGGCGACCAAGCTATCGTACAAGGTGATGGAAACGCTAACTACTACACCAACTCCTCACACGTGCCGGTAGATACCGGATTATCATTAATTGAAAAAATCAAAATCGAAGAACAGTACCACAGCTTAACTCCTGGTGGACACATCTTCCATGCATTCATGGGAGAATCATACTCCGATCCTGATTCATTAATGAGCTTAACCAATAAAATAGCAAGAAAATCAGATATCGGATTCTGGGCTTACAGCTCAGCATTAAGCTTCTGTTTAAAATGTAAAACTTTAATGAAAGGACTAAACAATGTTTGTCCTACCTGTGGTGAAAGAGAGGATGTAGAATGGTATGATAGGATTACCGGTTACGTGCAACAAGTTGGACGTGCAAAATCTGCATCCGGTGGTTGGAACCCAGGTAAACGTCAAGAATTAATTGACAGAAGAAGATTTGAAGATAACTAAGGTTATCTTCTTTTCACACCATTTATTTACACCTAACCATCTACTTTTTTCAAAAACAATTTATAATTTTTATATACTGCTTTATACATAATTATTTTTAACACACTGTTGGGGATTTTTTTATGAGGTTTAAGTTATTATTTGTGTTTTTTATTTTTTTAGTAATTTTTTCTCCGGTTTATGCTAATGAATTTAATTTGGAAAACACAACTCTAGAACAGCAATACAGTAACATGAACATTACTGACAGCAACTGTGCAAACATAGACTCCATCAACTTTACTCAATCAAGACCCCTTTCTTCTAATAATTTAAATTCTACAATTGAATGTGATGATTTAACAAAAGTCTATGGAAATGATAGTGATTTTACCACAACTTTTTACCATACTGATGGTACATTACTAACTAATTCTGAAGTTTCTTTTAATTTAGCAGGAAAACATAATAACTACATAACGGACAATAATGGAAAAGTAGTTATACCAATCAATTATACTCCTGGAATATACTACGTAGGAATCAATAACCCTATAACCGAAGATTATTTAATAAAAAAAATTACTATTTTACCCCAAATTGAAAGCCATAATCTTGTAAAAATATATGGAAACTCCAGTTCATTTATCGTGAGACTACTAAGATTAGATGGAAATCCTGTTCAAGCTGGGGAAACTGTTACAATTAGGATTACAGGCCCTTACGGAACTACAACATACTACCGACAAACAGATAATGAAGGATATGCAGTTAGAACAATAGGATTAGTACCCGGCGAATACAACGTTTCAAGTGAATAAGCAGTTTATTTAATTTGGGTGAAGTTATGAAAAGTATTATTAAACTTAGTTTGATATTGGTAGGAATCTCTTTACTAATTCCTACCGTAATAGACATCTATGATTTTAGTCTTAATTTGGATATTTTCGTTTTCGAGGCCCTTTCTTTGTATTATGTGCTTACAGGAGGTTTATTAATTCCTTTATTTATTCCTGTGTATTTAGAAGACAAATATGGCATGGACGAAAAAATGAGAATAATTGGTACATATCAATATTTTACAAAAATATTTACAATTTGGATAGTTTCTTTGATGTATCTTGTTTTTGTAGGTTCACATTATTTGGGTTTTTTCTCTAATGGTATTTTGTGTTCTGTATTTTTTGTGGTTCCGGTTTTGAGTTTGATTTTTGGCTCTAGGCTGTTTAATGATTCAAGTTGCCATGTTGATGGTGAGATTCTGTTTGGTTATCCGCCAATTTATCCGGTGGTAAGTTTGATTGTGGGTATTTTTGGTTTCAACTTCATACTGAATTCGCCGACTAACCTTGATGCGGTTTTGACAATCACATTAATTATTCAAATAATACTGGTTTTACCAAATCTTGCTAATAGAATTCTTCCTTTTGAAATAAGAACTAAAAAAGGATGCGCATATTTCATAACTTTAACAATAATTGTGTATGTGGCATTAATATTCCTAACAATGGATGGGGAGATGTTTAACTCAACAAATACTGTAATTAACTATAAGACAATACTGGAAAACATACTACTCTACGGCACAGGAATGATAATAGTATACCTATTCTTCAAACAAGCCCAAAAAATGAATAAAAAGAAAAAATAATATTTTTTTAAAATCGACGTGAATGTGAAAATCACCCAAAAAGTCTCCTACAAAAACTTGTGTGATTTGAATTTTCACTAGTTTTTTAGTCACGTTTTTTATTCGTTCTATTTTTTCTTTATTTTTAATTTAAAAGTAGTAAAATTAATATATAAGGTGGAACTTAAATATTATATGACTAACAAAAATATTAAAGCTCCATATGAATGTATGGAGTTAAAAAAATATAAACTTTCCGATTTTATTCCAGAGTTTTCGGAATTCCGGCAATCTGATGATCTTTCTCGATTTGGTTGTGAAAATATTGCTGATAATCTAATTAGATTGGAAAAAAGAGGTAAAATTCATTTTGAGAATAGAATTAATATCTGTCCTAGTTGTAATTCAAAAGATACAGTTAAAAATGGAAATTATGATAGAAAACTAATTTTTTTAAGAATTGGAGAACAAATTTGTACTGTTTAAAAGTATAAATGTAATAAATGTGGTAAAGTCTTTTATACTGAGTTATCATCACTTGTTTATGCTAATTCTAATACAACATTACCTGTTATTGATTGTATTGAAAATTTATATCAAATTTATGGTGCAGGGCTTCATAAAATACGATTTGACTTAAAACAACAGCACAACATTGAAATTTCACATCAAAGCATAGAAAACATATTATTGAACTCTAATTATCAATTTAACTATGAAAATTGGACTTATTCTGGTTATTACTTGTTTGATAGTCTTTGGGTTAAAATTAATGGAGAATGGAACTATATTTTAGCCTTATTCGATGTTAAATTAAATACTCTTGTTTCGGCCAAATTGGTCGAATCAGAAGATTCTAAGACCATTTATCAATTTTTAAACGAATCACTAAGAAATCAGAAGAAAATATCAATTGGAACAGATTTAAAACATGAATATCGAGAAGCTATAGATAAATTAAAAGTAAAACATCATTTCTGTAAATTTCCATGTAAAACAAGCCATAAATAAAAGATTTAAAGACTATTTTGATAAAAATCCATTATCTGATGAAGAAAAAGAAGTATTAACTAATTTAAAACAAGATATTTATAAAATACTGGATGCAAATGACCTTGATTCAGCTAAAACATTTAGAAATGAATTAATTAATAAAAAATATCCGAAAAACAAGTTTACAAACAAAATAATATGGAGATTCATCATTCCTTACTTTAAAAAATTGACGACACATCTTGAAAATAAAAATATTCCATCGACAAATAATAAAATCGAAAATATATTCCAAAAGGCCTTTCCAAAACACATAAAAAGAACAATGAAAATATAACTAGGGCTTTTAACAAGATTCATGCTAAAATTAAATTATTGGAACATAAAAAATGAAAAAGAAAAAAATCACACAAGTTTTTGAAAGAGCCAAAAAAACTAAAAGTATATTAATGACATTAAACTAAAAATATAATATTATCATATCACTGATGGTAATAGTTATTTTCACATTCTATGTTACTAGTATTTATGGGCTTTTTCAATACTAGGTCGCTGATAACATAGATTTATACCCAGACTGAACTGATTAGAGGTTATATAATGCAAAGATCAAGAGGATTAAAAAGTAGATCAAGAAAAAAAATGACTAAAGTACAAAGACCGGGCAGAACTAACCCAATTACTAACAGGCTCCAAAGATTTGAAGAAGGAGATTTAGTTCACATTACTATTAATCCATCCATCCAAAAAGGACAACCTGCTCCTAGATTCCACGGTAAAACCGGCAAAGTTACCGGCCAAAAAGGAAAAGCTTACATTGTCTCTTTAAAAGATGGTAACAAACCAAAAGAATTAATAGTAAGACCTGATCACTTAAAATTACAACAATGATTTCTATGATTGGAAAAGAAGTTATTAAAAGCGAACCGATTCCAAGTTCTGAAGTAAAGGAAATTCTTGAAAATTTTGCTGAAGACAATGAGTTAAACTACCAGCAGAACGTTACATTAAACCATCTT
Source organism: Methanobrevibacter sp. (assembly GCF_017406825.1). GTDB lineage: Archaea > Methanobacteriota > Methanobacteria > Methanobacteriales > Methanobacteriaceae > Methanocatella. The sequence continues at coordinate 4,088 of NZ_JAFQXT010000006.1, read as the reverse complement.
GCAAGGTTTAAAAGATACTCCGCAGATGATGCTGAAGAAATCTATCAAAAACTCACAGAAGAATTTGGTTTAAGAGATAAGGTCGCTGTTCATATTATCGATTTGGTTCCGGAAGATTTGGCTGATATGAGATTAATTTTTGCTAAAGAACCAACAAAAACAACTAAAGAGGACATGGAAAAAATCCTCGAAATGTTGGAACAATATGATTTTATAGAATAGTATCTCTTACTATTCCACTTTTTTTGTATATTTTTCAAATTTTTTTCAACATCCCCTATTTTTTTAGATATATTTATTATACTTAACAATCAAATCTATTAATAAGTTTAATATTATGGCAAAAGTTATAATAAAAAAACAATAGTGAGTGATAACATGGATAACAAAAATAGAAATGGAAAAAAATCAACAGTGAAAAAAGAAGAGTACGCTGTTGTGCTAGATTATCTAAGTCGTGGCTATGTCAAGTCTGACATGTCCAAATTCGGTGGTAAACCTATTGCTCAAGCTATTGGTACAGAACAATTCACTTTACTTGAATTAGCTCCTAAAAATGGTGTTGATTTGGAAATTCAAGATACTGTATATATCGGGAAAGGAAAAAGGGAAAAAATATACAGGGTTCTTGGAAAATTGGATTATGAAAATTTAACTGCAACTAGTAGAATCGAACTGGATTACGCCATTCGCGACATAGTTGTAGAAAATGAAGAGAAGTATGTTAAATTCTTCAATGAAACTGATGCAATTAGTTTAAGACTTCATTCACTTGAATTAATTCCGGGAATCGGTAAAAAATACATGGGAGACATTATCAAAGCCAGAGAAGAAAAACCGTTTGAAAGCTTTGAAGACATTTCCAAAAGACTCCCTACATTAGCCGATCCTGCGGGCATGATTGTTAACAGAGTAAAACAAGAGCTTGACACTACAACACCAAGAAGAGGTAAAAATAAATATTATCTATTTGTACAACCTCCAAGAGGCTCAAGAGGAAGATAAGTGATAAATTGACTAGTGAAAATTCCCCTTCCTTATCTAAAACAACTAAAGATATTCTAAATCAGTACGGAATAAAGTTAAATAAGAATCTCGGACAGAACTATCTGATTGATAGGAATAAAAGAGACCAGATTATTAACTTTGGAAATATTTCAAAAGAGGATGTCATTCTAGAGATAGGAACCGGAATTGGAACATTAACAATTGAACTTGCCAAAAAAGCTAAAAAAGTAATAGCCATAGAACAGGACGAAAAGATCTGTGAGATATTGGCTGAACGACTTAAGAACGAAAAAATAGATAATGTAGAACTGATTAATGATGATGCCCTAAAGGTTGAATTTCCAAAGTTCAACAAAATCATCTCCAATCTACCTTATCAAATCTCATCACCTATTACTTTTAAATTTTTAGATTATGATTTCGATTTGGCCATTTTGATGTATCAAAAGGAATTTGCAAGCCGAATGGCCGGAGAGGTAGGGACAAAGGACTATTCCAGGCTTTCGGCAATGCTTTATTTTAAATGTGATGTGGAAAGACTAACCGAAGTAAGCAACGAAAGCTTTATTCCCAAACCCCAAATCGACTCGACTGTCGTTAAATTAACGCCGAAAGAAAATGTTTTAGATGCTGAAAAGTTTAAAGTATATTCAAAATTCACAAAGGCACTTTTCCAGCACAGAAACAAAAAAATTAAAAACGCCCTGATTGATTCAAGGCATGTCATCAGCGGCATTGACAAGAAGATCCTGAAAAAGAGATTGAACGGAATCGATGATGAAAGAATAGTCGAATATCTCAAAAAGAGAGTTGTCGTGCTTGCTCCTGAAGAGATCTTGTTCCTGTCGCAGAAATTAAACCCTATTTTTGAAGAGTGATTCTATGGCTGACTTTATAATCAACACTGACGATAATGTATACATACCTGCAGAAGACAGTTATCTGCTGGCGGATAATCTGGAAATCAGACAGGACCAGAGTGTTTTGGAAATTGGAACAGGTTCCGGAGTTGTTGCGATGTATGCTTCAAGATTGACTGACAGGATTACTGTAACAGACATCAATTTTGATGCATGCGAACTTGCGCGAAAAAATTTTGAAGAAAACGGCATCGAAAATATTGAGATATTATTCGGAAATCTCTTTGAACCTGTAAAAAACAGAAAGTTTGATGTGATTTTATTCAATACGCCATATCTTCCGACTGAAGAAGGTGAAGTTTTGGACGACACTATAAATTATGCATTTGACGGCGGATTAAATGGAAGGAAAGTCATTGATGTCTTTTTAGATGAAGTGGGAAATCATTTAAATGATGGAGGAATTGTCCAGCTGATACAGTCTTCACTTTCAGGCAATGACGAAACACTGACAAAACTAGATGAACTAGGTTTTATTGCAGAAATAAAAGCCACAGAACATTTCTTCTTTGAAGATATAACATTAATTAATGCTTATAAAATATAATAAGGTGATAAAATGGAACAATGGAAACAGTCAGTGCTCACAGGCATATTTCTTATAATTCTTGCACTCGCCTTTTCGGCTGCAAGAAATGAGATGAGCATATTGATGGTTTTAGTGATTGCGCTCGGCGCGGTCGATATAATATTCGGTTTATACCGAAAGAAAAAAGAAGGAAAATAGAGAATCTAAAATTCTCCATCAAAAACAAGCTCTGCAGGACCTTCCATGAAGGCTCCAAGAGCGTCATCCTTTTCATAAACCTGGAATTTCAAGTCTCCGCCAGGCAAGTGGAGCAATAGGTTTTCATCGAACAGGCCGAGTTTATATCCTGAAATTGCAGTTGAGGTTGCGCCGGTTCCGCATGCCAGTGTCACGCCTGCACCACGTTCCCAAGTTCTCATTTTGCCCTCATTTTTGCTGATCACTTCTACAAAGTGTACATTGATTTTTTCAGGGAACACTTCATGGGCTTCAATTGCAGGGCCGTATTTGTCAATGTCGACTTCATCGACATTATCAACAAAGATTATTGCATGAGGATTACCGACACTGACGGCTGTAACGTTGAAGGTGGTATCAATCACCTCCAGTTCATCATCAAGGAATTCCTCTTTATCGGATGTCATCGGAATTTCAGGAGTTTTAAATGTTGACAAACCCATGTCCACTTTAAACAATACAGGTTCATCTCCGTCCAAGGTGATTTCAATTGTCTTAATGCCGGCCCTAGTTTCTACGGTCATCTTTTCCTGTTTTAAAATACCTTTTCTGTAAACAAAATCTCCAAAGCATCTGATTCCATTTCCGCACATTTCAGCTTCGCTTCCATCAGGATTGAACATTCTGTAACCGATGTCGGCAACTTCAGAAGGTTCCACGAATAACACTCCATCTCCACCGACGCCGAAGTTTCTGTGGCACAATATTCTGCATGCTTTCGGTTTGTCCGCTTCTGGAATGACTTCCCCTTTTGATTCGTCGATTATTGGAAAGTCATTGCCTATTCCGTGCATTTTTGAAAATTTTAATCCTTTTAAATCTACCATAATAATCACTTATTTTAAATGTGGTGGAATTCTTTGTTTTGCATATAAGTCTTCAAAGGTCTGTCTTTCGCGTACAATATTGCATTTCCCATCAGTTACGAGAACTTCTGAAGCCAATGGTCTTGAATTGTAGTTTGATGCCATTGTAAAACCGTAAGCTCCCGCATTCAAAATACCCAAGATGTCTCCTTCTTCAACATCCGGCATTGGCCTGTCACGTGCGAACAAATCTCCGGATTCGCATACGTTACCTGCAATATCCACTTCCTGAGTATTTTCAGCATCCATTTTGCTTGCATTTACAATATGATGGTATGAATCATACATTGCAGGCCTTAAAAGTGTGTGGAAACCTGCATCTACACCGATGAATTTTCTGTAACTTTGTTTGATGCTGTTGACGGTGACTAAAAGTACGCTTGCATCGGCCACTATGAACCTGCCAGGTTCAAGATACATTGTCGGGCTTCCCATGTCATACTGTTCAAGTTTTTCCTTGAATAATCCGACATTGACTTCAGCGAATTTGTCAAGGTCGACAACGTTTTCTTCAGGAGTGTATGGAAC
>NZ_JAFQXT010000041.1 GCF_017406825.1 Methanobrevibacter sp. | reverse complement strand
CTGACAAAATATATTATTATAACAGGTGGGGTAGTGAGTTCCATAGGTAAAGGGATAACATCCGCATCTATGGGTAGAATTTTAAGGTCTTACGGTTTAAAGGTTTCAGCTATTAAGATAGACCCTTATTTGAACTGGGATTCCGGAACACTCAATCCTTATCAGCATGGTGAAGTGTATGTAACCCATGATGGTATGGAAACCGATTTGGATCTTGGTCACTACGAAAGATTTTTGGATGTTGAACTTGATGGAATCGCCAACATCACTACAGGCAAGGTTTATGAATCAGTCATTGCAAAGGAAAGAGAAGGCGGATACTTAGGCGAATGCGTACAGGTCATTCCTCACATCACCAATCGTATCAAGGAAATGATCAGGCAAAACTCTGAAAGTGCAGATTATGACGTGGTTCTAATCGAGCTTGGAGGTACTGTCGGAGACATTGAAAGCCAACCTTTCCTTGAAGCGTTAAGGCAACTCAGAAATGAGGAAGGCCGTGAAAACGTCATGTTTGTCCATGTTACATTTATCCCCTACCTGAATGCAGCTGGAGAATTCAAGACAAAGCCAACTCAGCACTCAACCAAGGAACTGAGAAGTGTCGGTATAAATCCTGATGTAATCGTGTGCAGGTCACAGGTTCACATTGACGATGCCCTTCTTGCAAAAGTCGCGCATTTCTGTGATGTGGACGTTAATGCGGTGGTCAACACTCCTGATGCGGGAACCATCTATGAGGTTCCTCTTGTTTTGGAAGACCGCAACATAGGAGAGCTTATCGTTAAAAGAATTGGCCTGGATGTTGAAGCGGATTCATCCAAACTCGATGAATGGAGAAAGATTGTGGAATCATTGAGAATCACCGACCCGCAGGTTACAATAGGCATTGTGGGCAAATATGTTGAATTGGAGGATTCCTATATCAGTATCCGCGAGTCCCTTTTGCATGCGGCCGCAAGCATTGGCGTGAAAGCCAACATCAAATTCCTGAGTTCAGATGTCGAGCAGTTGGATGAGGAGGCTTTCAAGGAGTTTAACGGCATTCTGATTCCAGGCGGTTTTGGAGAGCGTGGCTTTGAAGGAAAATTGGATGCCATCGATTATGCCATTGAAAACAATGTTCCCCTGTTTGGAATCTGTCTTGGAATGCAGTCCATGGTAACCCAGTTCGCCAGAAGAAACGGTTATCCTGAAGCTAACAGCTCCGAATTTGATGACAATCTGGAGTTTCCGGTCATTGACATGATGGAGGAGCAGAAGAAAATCAAGAACATGGGAGGAACCATGCGTCTAGGTTCATATGACTGCAAGATCATTGAAGGAACCAAGACTTTTGACGCATATGGTGAAACTGACATTGAGGAACGTCACAGGCACAGGTATGAGTTCAACAATGATTTCAGGCAGGACCTCCAGGAAAAGGGTCTGATAATTTCCGGAACAAGTCCTGATGACTTTTTGGTGGAAATTGTTGAATTGCCGAATCACCCTTGGGCTATAGGTTGCCAGTTCCATCCGGAATTCAAGTCAAGACCTAACAGGCCACACCCATTATTCAAGTCATTTTTAGAAGCTATCTATGAGTATTCTAAAAATTAACTTCTCTTTTTTTATTCCATTTTTATATTTTGAAAACAATTTTGCCAGCTTGCTTTCTATCTAATTAATATATCTGAAAGTTTAATGTTATTATCATGACTTTCAGTACCTTATTCCTAATTCAAATACTTGTAACAATATTGTTTTCGATTTTAGCTGCAATTTTCGATGTCAGATATAATTTTGTCCCCGACAAGCTGACATTCTCCCTGCTGTTTTTCGGCCTTGCCTCAAACATGATTTTGTCAATAATTTCAACTAACATTAAATTCATTTTAGCTTCAATTATTTCAATGCTTCTTACTTACATCATAACTTATATGTTATGGAAATTAAAAATGTGGGGTGGTGGTGATGTAAAGCTGTTCACAGCTATTGCCACAGTAATACCTTTCGGACTAAATGTCGACTTTTTAAATATTTTTCCTCTATTATCAGTATACCCCTTCGCGTTTAGCGTGGTAGTAAACAGCATCCTGGTTTCATTTCCATTCCTTCTAGCATTTCTGATATATCTTGTCATTAGGAATGAAACCTTCAAGAGCCATCCCGCATTTCTGATACTCCTTTTCAACATCGAAAACCTCAAGGAACTCATCCACTCGACACTAAACAGAACAATACCTGTAAAGGACCTGCATGAGGGAAACATTGTAAACAACTGCTATTTCAATGACGAGCACATCATCGAGCTGATCACTGAGACGGATGGAAACCTGGAGGTATATGAAAGCGGGGGGGATGACGATTTCAGGTATTATTTCAAATCCATGAGTGCAGGAGGAATAACAGAAAAGGACATGACGCTGATAAAGGTGATGAGTGCCCAGGGATACATTGGAGACGCGATTTCGGTTAAGATATCCTATCCATTCGCTCCGGCAATATCCATAGGACTTCTCATAGCGGTATTTTATGGAGACATCATGATGATTCTGACAAAAAACATGATGCTGGTGATATGATGAGGGAAAACAGGGGACAGGTTTCATTGGAATACATTCTCATATTCTCGATATCCCTCATTCTTCTGATTGCATTCACACTTCCCATGGCCGAAAAAAGCGTTGAAAGCACGCTGGACGTATCGGATGCCATTGAGGTCAAATCGAACCTGGCCGAAATTTCCCGGGCCATAATGCAGGTTTACGGCGAAGGCCAGGGATCAAGGCATACCATACACGTCACAAGCCAGAAAAGCATTAGGGTAAATGTCGATGAAGATTCCCTATCATCAGATTTAAGACTCAAAGACGGCACATACAAGCGGATAAAAATAAATCATGCCTCTAAACTTAAAGAATCATTCATCCAATTAAGCAGGGGTGAAAACACTGTTGTTGTCGAATGGCCAACGGGCAGTGAAAGCATGGTGATATATACAAAGTTATTTTAATTATCACGTTTAAATATTAATCCATAATAGTTTATTGGCGTGTGACTTTATGGATATTATTACAACGATAATTTACATTGTTTTATTTATTGTAATGATGGTTTTTGTTTTCTCAATAGGAATGTTGAGACAGTACATGCCTAAACGGGAAGTTCTTCTGGTGCTCGGTGTGGCATTCTTGATAGGCTGTATCGGAGGAGCGTTCTTTTTGGAGCCTATATATGATGAACTGCCCGAAGTCGCAAGTATTGTTGAGAAAAACATGCCCAACAATGAGGAAACTTTGTATTTGGATATATCATCATCAATAGATACCAATCAGTTGAGGGACAAACTGTCAGGCATGGACGGTTTCAGATCTTTTGATGAAACTTCGATTACGATACCGATGTGGACATTCAAACCTGTGGAGAGGGAATATTTCAATTATGTGCTTGGAAATATCGACTCCCATTATAAGAATTATACTGTAACTTCAAATGAGCTCATCATTCAGCTTGAAGAGAATTATACCTCATCCGAAGCATTGAAAACATTTTCAGACTGGTACAAACTGGTTTATGGAGGTACAATTTCCTATGCTCAAATCAAAGCGGTTTTAGTTGTTGACTCATCAAAAATTGATGATTTCAATCAGGCCCTTCTGGATGAGGGCATAGTTGCAAGCAAAATGGAGGGACCTGTCCAGAACAGTATGGATGCCATTAACGCAACAATGATTCCGGACTGGCAATTCATATTGGTCTGCGGAGGGTTCAGCGTCGTTGTCGCTTTGATTGGAGTCTATATAGATTCCGTTATTCCGGCATACAGAAGATTTAAGAAGTTCATGGAAACCAAACGAAAAAGATAATATGGATGTTGCAGTTTTATTTTCAGGCGGTAAGGACAGCACCATGGCCCTTCACGCCGCTTTGGATGCGAAAGAGGATGTCAGATATCTTCTTTCCGTCAAATCCAAAAATGACGAATCATACATGTTCCATGTACCGAACATCCATATAACCGACCTGCTCTCACAGGCGCTTGAAATCCCGATAATCACTGTTGAAACCGATGGAATCAAGGAAGAGGAACTTAATGACTTGAAGGAAGCTTTTCTAGATTTGAAAAAGCGCGGCATAGAGGCAGTATACACAGGCGCCCTGTATTCAGTTTATCAAAAATCCAGAATCGAGAAGCTTGGCGGTGAAGTCGGATTGAAGATAATTTCACCATACTGGCATGTGGATGAGCTTGAATACATGAGAAAAATAGTTTCATTGGGATATAGGATAATCATCTGCGGTGTTGCCGCATGGGGACTGGACGAGTCATGGCTCGGACGCACTATTGACGATGAATGCATTGACGAGCTTGTTGAACTTAATGAAAAATACGGTGTGGACATTGCCTTTGAAGGCGGTGAGGCCGAAACCCTTGCGGTTGACGGACCTATTTTCAAAAGGAAAATAAGGATTTTAAAATATAAAAAGGAATGGCATCTTGACAGTGGTGTTTTCATAATCGAAGATGCTGTTATAGATTGATTTCATCAAAAAACTCATTTATCTTTTGGGTGTAGCTGTCCAAATCGCTTTCGTTTATTATTATCCTGTCTGAAAGTGAAATGACGTTGCCTATTCCGAAATCCAATTCCATCTGATCTCTTTTTTTGAATTCATTCAAATCATCGGAGTCGTCTTCGCGCATCCTTTTTTTCAATCTTTCAAAACGTATTGCAGGATTTGCGAAAATGGACAGGATGATGAAGTCCTCAAAGTTGTTCTTGAACATGTTCACTTCATGAGGGCTTCTGATGCCTTCAACGATGATGCTGCTTTCACATCCCTCATCAAGCAGTTTTTTTATTTTTCTGATGGTCAGCTCGGAAACGATATACTCTCCGAATTCGATTCTTAAGTTTTGGGCGGTTTCTTTTGTGGACTCGCCTCTTTTTTTGGCCTCTTCACGTATGATGTCTCCCATACTCACTATTATGGCTCCTTTCTTGGAGGCGATTTCTGAAACCAATCCCTTTCCTGAACCCGGTAAACCTGATATTCCCATTACTCTCATTTTATTCACTCTTTAAGTCTGATTTGCTGAAGGGATTCCTTTAGATTCTCTTCGTTGTCGAATTCATGAACCATCTCAAGGAGAACCGCCTTGTCCTGTGTCTTCAGGTCCTTGGCTATTTTTGTCATGAATGGAACTGCACGAACGATATTGTCCATGATGGACACGTCTGACATTTTTGAAGTTCTTGAAAGCGGATTCAAATCAATGGTTATTATGTTCTTGCCACTTTTTTTCAATATCTCTGCCCTGTCCCCATCTTCCAGCGGAACCAATATGGTGTCTGCAGAAAATATTCCTGTTCTGCTGGCGGTCGCCCTGCTGTTTTTGATGTCATTGAGGTAAATTATGTCGTCGTCCAGTGTGCCCAGAATATCCTTGTAGCCGTGGTCCTTGTACAGCTGGGATATGATCTTGACACGCTCGTCAGTCCTGTAGAACAGGTTGATTTCGATTTTTGCATTTACCTCCTGGGCAAGTTCGATTATCTCATCGCATACGAGCGCGGTTGTGTTTCCGTTAACTGATAATACTGGGTTATTTGATAAGAGTAATGCTGCAACGGCCACATACATTGCCCTTTTGGCGGGGAATGTGGTTCTCTCACCAATCAGATAGTCGAATGCCTCTCCTCTTCCATGGGCTATCATGGCCGAATCGGCAAGGTAGCCTTTTTTTGCGGCGTTAACCATTTTCTCTCTTAAAAGTAAAGATTCGTAACGTGGATGTGATTTAGGTATCATTTTTTTCACTCCTATTTCAAGTCAATTGTCATCTGCGCCAAGTATCCTAAGAATGTTGTAATGAACAGTGTGATTATGCTTGTTGAGATTATATGTAAAGGATAGTTGTTCATGATAATGTAGTATCCGTTAGGTAAAATGAAAAATATGTAGTCTAGGATGATATCTATTATGACAAACATCATTCCGCCTATGACTCCTTCAACAACCTCGTTTGTTTCAATGCTTCTGATATACAGTATTCCGAAAAATCCTGTTACGATGATGGTGATTATCGGTGCGATAATATTGAGATGAGGAATATTTGAAGTGAAAATAGGATTGAATATGTTTGTGAGAGCGGATGTGATAATCCAGATTAGTACTCCATAGATAATCGTTAGTTTCAGTTTCATTTTTAAACCTTGAATTTTTATAACTGATTATATTTTTGGTTTGAAAAGATTAAATACTTTACTAGTTATCTAAAAAAAGTTAAAATTTGGGATGGTTAGGTAGTTGTTGGAAACTACCTAACAGGCTTTAGAGAAATGAATTTTAAATTTGGCTGTTTAATCTATCTCTCTGGCTACTATGTAGCCTAATATATTATTTGGTTTTAGCAATATATAAATGTTATTGTATTTTATAAAAATTCAATTGTACTTTATTAAAAAGTTTTATATCTCATAATTAATAAAGTTAAATTGAATGACACAAGATTATGATTTTGAAAATTATCTCCAAAAGGCCTTATCAAACTCAATAAGCTCTTCAAACCCGTCTGAAGAAGCGAAGGACAGGGCAAGAAAACTGTCATCGTCATATTACGGCGATTTAAAGGAAAAGCTATTGACGGAATATGAAGGAAAATCCCTGAAGGATGTAATGGACTGCAGGGAATGCTCAACATCATATGGAGACGTATTGAAGATTACCAAAACCGAGAGGACAGACTTTTCAATAGAGGACAATAACTTCAGAAATCAGATAAACCATAATCTGAAGCTTCTTCCAAAAATAGGTCCTAAAACAGAGCAGAACCTTAAAAACCTGGGCTTCGAAACAATAGAATCGCTAATGAATCATGACATGTATTGCGATTTGGCCGCAAAGTTTCTCGACAGAATCGACGGTTTGAGCTATTGTGAAATAATGGACCTTTTGGACACAAACAGATACACTCGCGAATGCAGATACAACATACTGAAAAGCATCAGCATGACTGATGTGGAAAACTTCAAGTTCATGGACATCGAGACAAAGGGCCTTTCCAATGTTCCCATAATACTGATTGGGGTGGCGGAAATAAAAGGAGACAAGATCATAGCCTCACAGTACTTCCTGAGGGATTACGCAGAAGAGGCAAGCATAATCGATGCATATCTCGCTCACCTGGATGAGGACTCAGTCCATGTCACCTTCAACGGAAAGACATTCGACGTTCCCTTCATCAAAAACAGATGCAGATACAACAGGATAGACGCCGACCTTGATTTGGCGCACCTTGACCTGATGTATTTTGCAAAAAGCCTCTGGGGTGAACAGCTGCCGAACTGCCAACTCCAGACGATAGAAAGGGAAATGTTCGGAATCGAACGTGAAGGCGATGTTCCAGGCCAGTATATTCCGGGATACTGGGACACATATCTGCAGAAGGACAACATAGGACCGGTCGTGCCTATAATTGAGCACAATGCACAGGACATCATTTCGCTTGCAAGCTTTTTGGATAAAATGTATAGGGATGTAAATTAGCATGGGATTATTTGACAGATTCAAGAAAAACGATGACAAAAAACAAAAATCACCTGAAAAGGCCGTAATTCCAGATGATTTGGAAATTGATGAGGACCAGCTTTTGTTGAAGGACATAGCCACCAACAGCAAGGACAGGTATGAAAGGGCGGCGGCAGCCGACCAGATCACCGACCAGTATGTTGCCCTTGACTTATCCAAAACAATCAAGGACAGGGCGATAAGGCTGATTGCAATCAATAAGGTAAAGGACGAAAGGCTGCTTCGCGATGCGGCCGAAAACTCACAGTTTTTTGATGTCAGAAGCTTTGCATGGGAAAGGCTTGGCGAAAACAACAAGTCAATTGCCGAAGTTGTAATAAACACCAAGAAAAACCCTCAGGTCGATGAGATATTTGAAAAGGTAACTGATGAGGAAACCCTCAAATGGATAGCCACCGATGCCCAGGACAAAAGGTACCGCAATGCATGCGTCGAAAAAATAGACAGTCCGGAGGTGCTCTATGACCTGGTCTTCGAGGCCAAGGACAAATCCATCAGAAAGCAGTGCGTTGAAAAGGACTCATTCAGGGATGATGATGTCCTTAAAAGGGTGGTCATTGAAGATAAGGATGAAGCGGTAAAGATGGCTGCCGTCAGAAAGATTGAAAACGACGAAACCCTTGCAAGCATTGCCCTGAATGAGGACAACGCCAAGATAAGGTCCGTCATCTTCGACAGGATTGATGATTTGGACATACTTCAGGAAATTGCCTTGAATTCACACAAGGCCGACGTAAGACTTGACCTTGTTCAAAAGATTGATGATGAATCGCTGCTCAAGCAGATTGCCCTCAACGATTCCGACAAGATTGTAAGAAGTGAAGCTGTTAAAAAAATCACAGATGAAAATGTATTGCTCGAGGTCATTTCTTCCGACAATGACAGGTTCGTTCGCCAGATTGCAGTTAAAAACATCACCGATGCTGATGAACTGGTCAGAATAGCCCTTGAGGATGAGGACCAGTTCGTAAGAAACCATGCGGTTGCAAATCCGGCAATCACCGGTGAAGACGATTTCACATACATTGCAATCAATTCAACACATGAGGATGTTGCAAATGAGGCGCTGAAGCATATAAGCCAGGAGAAAAATTTCATAGACATCCTCAAAAACGCAAAAATAGATTCCGTAAGAAAGGCAACCCTTCCTAACATCAATGATTTGGAAACATTGATACGCATAGTCCTTGCCAATGAGGATGAGGAATTCTCACTCAAGGCATTGAACAAAATCAAGGTTGAAAAATGCTTGTTCAAGATTTATGAACAGAAAATATCAGTAAACATTTCCGTCCGTGCGGTTTCCCTAATCAGGGACCAGAAACTCCTGACAGAAATCGCAAGAAACGAAGAGGAATGGAGAGTTCGTGAAGCGGCGGTCAAAAAAATAGCAAGCAAGAAGGTCTTAAAGGAAATCTCCATCAATGATGAAAACGAATATGTAAGGGAAGTTGCCAAAAAGAGAATGAATCTATAGATAGAATTCAGGCTCTTTTCTTTCGGCATTTGCCTTTTCAAACTCCGGTTTTTTGGCTTCAAATGCATCTCCGATGAAACTGCGCGCATCTTCAGGACATATTGAAATGCATGCTGTACATCTTGAACATGAATCCAGGTCGGTTTCGATAGGGTCGTCTTCCGCAATTGCCTGTTCGGGACATATTGAAACGCAGTCATAGCAGAATGCGCATAGAGTTTCGTCACATCCTATGACAAACGGCAGCTGCTTGTAGTCGACATATGGCCTGTTTCCGGGAATCTCACAGGACAGGCTTTCTTCTGATTCTATCTTTTCCATGCATCTTTTGCTGAATTCATCGATTTTTTCCAAATCTGAACTGTCTGGCCTTCCGACTGCCACTCCATCAAATATTGAATGGTGGCTGACTGTGGATGCGGCCGCAATCACATTGAATTCGTTTTCCTTCAAAAGTTCCACAAGCTCAAGCAGCGAATCGCTCACATGGGCATTTCCGTAGTTAACGACAGCTATTGCAGGGGTGTCGTTTGCCTTGATTTTTGATAGTCTCTCGCGTGCTGTTTTCGGGATTCTTCCGGCAAATACGGGCATCGCAACAATTGCCACGTCATCGCTTTCAAGCTCTTTTTCTCCGTTGTAGATTAAAAGATTGCAATTTTCCTTTTTGCCGTCAAAATTTCCGGCAATATGGTCTGCCACCTTTTGGGTTGTCCCTGACGGGCTGAAAAATATTTCAACAATAGTCATTCTTTCACCTGATATTATATTTGTCTTTGAAGGTTTAAACATTTCCGGCAATAGAAACAATTTAATATTATTAAATATTAAAAGTTATTTGGTGATATGATGGAATTAATGAAAGAGCTATGCTTGGCGCCGGGAGTATCCGGTTGCGAAGACCAAGTGGCTGAAATTATTTCACGTGAATTGAAAGATGTAGCTGATACAATTGAAACCGACAGCATGGGAAACCTAATTGCTACCAAAAAAGGTGACAAAAAGGCGCCTAAAGTAATGTTGGCCGCCCATATGGATGAAATAGGTTTGATGGTAAGATATATTGATGATAAAGGTTATATTAAATTTTCCACTATCGGGGGAATAAACGATCAGATGCTGATGAACCAGACCGTAACAATCCACTCATCAGTAGGTGAGGACGTTATAGGTGTAATCGGATCAAAACCTCCTCATGTAACAACTCCTGAAGAGAGAAAAAAGGTTGTCAAGTTCGATGACATGTTCATCGATATTGGAGCAAAGGACAAGGAAGATGCCGAAAAGATGGTCAAAATCGGAGATGTAATGACCTTCAACTCAATCTTTGCACAGTATCCTAACAATCTTGTCATGGGAAAGGCAATCGACAACCGTGCGGGCTGTTATGTGATGATTGAAGTCATGAAAAGAATCGATACACGCGCCACCGTTTACGGCGTGGGTACCGTACAGGAGGAAGTCGGCCTTAAAGGAGCAAAGACAGCATCATTCAAGTTAAATCCCGATTTGGCCTTTGCACTTGATGTGACATTGTCAGGAGACCATCCTGGAATCAAGCCTGAAGAGGCACCTGTCGTAATCGGCAAGGGTCCTGCCGTCATTTTGGCTGATGCAAGCGGAAGAGGAATATTGACTCAGAAATCCGTAAAGGACATGCTCATCAAGGCAGGCGACGACAATGACATTCCTTATCAGTTGGAGGTAAGTGATGGGGGAACCACCGACGGAACTGCAATCCATCTGACCCGTGAAGGAATTCCGACCGGAGTTTTATCAGTTCCTACACGTTATATTCATACTCCTGTAAGCGTGTGCAGTATGGACGATGTTGAAAGTACAATCCAATTGATTGTAAAAGCTATAAATGACTTATAGCTTTCTTATTTTTCTTTTTTTTAAAAAACAGTTATTTGAATCTGTCATCTGATTTTTGTGATTTTGCCTTCTGGTGTTTTGTTTCGAACCAGCCTATCCTTAACTCATCGATTGTGTCCTCGTAGAGTTGTGGCACATACGGCTTGATGTCAAGGAGTGGTGTCCCGTCTAGTATGTCGACGTTTTCTATGTGGACGGTGTTTCCTTCAACCCCGTTCAGCTTTACCACGCTCATTCCTATGCGGTTTGGCCTTTTCGGGGATCTTGTTGCGAAGACGCCGTGGGTGTCATTGTCCATGAACGGCTTGACTTCAAGCATGTATCCTTCCACTTTGTGGAGAAGATAGATGATGTGGATGTGTGAGAATCCGTCCAGGTCTTTCAGACCGTCTGCATATTTGTCCTTGATTTCTATTGTGCCCTTTATTCCCTTTGCCCCTGTCGGCTGAATTGGCATTCCTTCGATTTTGTTGAATTCGGTATGGATTGTACCGATAGATTCCAGTGTTATGTTCATGTTTGTTATATTGGTTTTCATAGTATTAAAAATTATATTTTTTTACGATATGAACTATTTTAGGTAATCGATTTCAAAATGGTTATTTTGATAAAAAACGAAACATTTATAAACAATTCGATGCAATGTTATAATTAGAAAAAACAATGAGGTGAATTAATATGCAACTTAGTGCAAGAAATCAATTAAATGGTAAAATTAAAAACGTGGAACTCGGAGCAGTAATGGCTAACATCAAAATCGAAATTTCAGAACCTAACACAATCACTGCAGTAATCACCAAGGAATCTGCTGAAAAATTAGGTTTAAGCGAAGGCGATGACGTTACAGCTATCATCAAATCCACTGAAGTAATCATAGGTAAATAGGATTAGTATAATCCTATAAATCCTAACAATATTAAGACTACTAAAACAATCACTCCTGCTTTCAGGAGTGTTTTTAGATTCTTAATGATTGAATATATTATTAAAAACAAAATAACTAATTTTAAGATAAACAATAAGGTCATCTAACCACCGGCAAGGATAGTTTTGGTTCCTTCTTTTGATATTTCCTCTTTTTTGAATTCGACTTCATATTTCACGGTTTCAATGACTTCCTTCAATGCTTCAAGGGTTTCATGTCTGTGGTTTCCAAGGACCGCCACTAAAAATAGCATGTCTCCGGTGTAGAACTCGCCTATGTAGTGGACTACTGAGATTTCATTGACATTATATTTGATTTTTGCGTTTTCAACGATCTTTTCGATTTCCGCCTGGGTCTTGTCCCTGTCCGGTGTGGTGAGGATCAGCTTTTCAAGGTTCATGTTTTCCTCTTTTCCACGTACGATTCCTTCAAATGTGAATATTGCACCTGAATAGTCGACTTTAGTGCTTTTTTTCAATTCTTCTATTAAATCAGCGGTTGTAACCTTATCTTCTTTTGCTTCGATAACTCTTACTGTCATTTTTTTACCTCTATTCTTATGATGGGGCCTCATCATATATAACTATTGTTATATGTCACTCACTTCTTTCACGGACAAATTCCTTATTCTCTCAACGCCCTTGATTTCTTCTATAAGCTCAACAGTGGCGTTCGGAACCAGTTCCTCCCAGTTCTCATCATTGAGGATGCGGCGCCTCACCTCTGTGCCGGACAAATGCACACGGTCATAAAGAGGGGGCTGTCTAACCTCATAACCTTCCTCTTCGAAGAGTTGCTTGACCAAAGGGTTTCCGGAATAGACTATGTCGAACGGAGGGGTCAGCATCTTGACATGGGAAGGCCATATCGCATTGAAGTTGATGTCCTGCATAGGGATGATATAATATTTTGAGGGGTCAACGTCAATCTCGGCCAGGGCCTGGTTCATCATCAGGACCCTCTCACCGGCAGTGAAGGGGTCTTTGAGCTCATGGCTTAGCTGAGCGCTGCCGATACCAATTACAATCTCGTCGACTTCAGAGAGAATCTGCTTTATCACTTCCATGTGCCCGTTGTGGACGGGCTGCATGCGACCGATCAGTATACCTCGAACTTTATGCATAATATCACACCACTATTTCATCCAAACTCCTTACGAGATTTTCAGCGGTCTGATGCTTCTGGCTGATTGAATCCGTAATTGAAGTTTCCATAAGGAAAGTGTTGAGCCCCTTATCGGCAATAGGCATTGTAACCCTTTCAGGGCTTGTACCTTCGTTAAAATCAAAGTTTACAAGATTGACGTCATTGGATATCTTTGTTATGTACCTGTCAATCTTGTCTGTCCTGTTGGAGAGGCTGAATATGAAATTGGAATATTCGTAATCCGGATCTATCTCATGAACGTCCACAACAAGGAACGGGTCGTCGTCGACGATATTCGGAACGATGTACATGTTTGCCAGTTCCTCGCCGGCAGCCCTTGTATCGTCATGGGAGGTGATGTCATCATTGATTTTCACGTAGTATACCACAAACCTCTTATGCAGGTCCTGTGTGCCGTTTTCAGAGGTTATGTTATATATTGTCTTGTTGACTTCCTCATGTATCTCATGCTCTCTTGGATGAACGCCCAAAATGATGGCCACAGTCTCGTTTGAGGATGCGTCTCCCGCTATAATCTTATAGACAGTTCCGTTCACATTGCTTCCAACAGAAGTTACATTATAAGTATTGCTCTCGCCCCTTGCAACCTCACTGATTATCAGTGACAGGTTGACAATCAGGATAATCACAAGGATTACGAGCAATATCTGATATTTTAATTTTTTATTCATAGAAATAACCTTATTTAAATATCTGCCTAAACTTATATTAAACACTTTTCACTAAAAGTAAATATATAACCCAATTATTAAAAAGGAGTATTTTCAATGGAAAATAGGAATATTATAATTATGGCAGTAGCAGTAGTTGCAGTCATTGCGATTGTAGGAGTGATATTTGCTACTGGAATGTTAAGCGGCGACGATAAGGCACCGGCAGAAACCACCCCATTCAATACATCATTCATGCAGGGCAGTTTTGTCGGAAAGGTCAAATTAGCGGACGGCAGCCAGGATTACATGAAATCCTACGAGGACAGCGAACATAAAATCACATACAACATATCAACAGTGGACGATTCAGAATCACTGATGGACATATACTACATTCAGGGAGTTATGAATCCGGAGCAGCGCACTATAAACGGCAACGACTGGAACATCTACTTCACACAGGCAGTAACAGGAAACCAGACAGCCAGTGCAGACAATACCATGAACATCATAATCTGCCAGTCCCAGGGCGATAAACAGGGATATCTCATTTATGCAATCATCGAGCCTAAATCAGATGTAAACGGCACAAACATCTTCGGCGAGGCATACACAGATTATATAGAACCATTGCTTGAAAGCATAACCCTAAAGCAAAGCAGTGACGTTCCTAAAATCAATGAGGAATTCGGCCTGACAGAAAGCGAATTCGCCCAGCAGATGGAGCTGATCCAGCAGTACAAGGCAGGAAACACATCAGCATTGGAAGGATAGTCCATGAAAATCACGGTCTTTCATGCAAACGAGTGCGACAAGAAGAAGTGCACAGCCATAAAACTGGCGAAGATGGGGAAATGTCGTCTGGTCGACAACATCAACAGGATTCCGTCAGGCGCTATCGTTCTCAATCCATATGCTGAGAAGGCCGTATCCTATGAGGACTACCGTTATGTGCAAAGAAGAGGAATTGTAGGGCTTGACTGCTCATGGAACGAGGTGTCAAGTTCCAGAAAATTCTTTTCCCTTTCCAAATACCACAGGTCACTGCCGTTTCTGATTGCAACCAATCCGGTGAACTATGGAAAGGCATGCATCCTCTCGACCGTTGAGGCGATTTCGGCCACTCTCTACATTACCCGCTTCAAGGATGAGGCTCGCGATTTGATGAACGGATATAAGTGGGGCCACACCTTTCTTGAGCTTAACCATGAGCTGCTTGAGGCCTACAGCGAAGCCGACACCAGCGCCGGGGTTGTGAAGGTTCAAAATGAAATACTCTCTGAGAGGGGCATTGATTCGAAGGGGTGATTCCATTTGTCGGAATATTTAATTTTTATCGGATGTGTTTTTTCCTTATTTTAACTCATTTTAACTAAACATTTAAATACTATTAACATAAAATAATTAATTAATAGTTATGTAAACATAACGCTTTATTATTATTAATTTTCACGATTATAAGGAGGAGTTATTAATGGCAAGATTCGAAGAAGCAGAAAACAGAATGTTCAACATCAAAATCTGCTTAAAATGTAATGCACGTAACCCTGCCGGTGCAACAACCTGCAGAAAATGCGGTTACAAAGGCTTAAGATTCAAAGCAAAAGAACAAAGAGGATAATCTTATTCTCTTTCATTCAACTATTTTTTTTCTAAACAATTATATATCATTTTCAACAAAACTATTTTTAGGTATTCATATGAAAGACGTTGAAAATTACATTAGAGATATTTTAAAGACAAGAAAGATTCATTTTACATTAATCGATCCTGATGAACAGACACCTGAACAGGCCCTTGAAATAGCAACACAGGCTATTGAAGGAGGCACTGACGGCATAATGATTGGAGGGTCCACTGTTAATGGAGATGATGTTGACAACACATGTAAGATATTGTCAGAAAACATTGCTGTGCCTATTATCATTTTCCCTGGAAACACAAGCAGCGTAAGCAAATATGCCGATGCAATATTCTACATGAGTTATGTGAACTCCAGAAATCCTCACTGGATTAACGGCGCACAGGCCATTGCAGCACCTGCAGTCAAGGCTTCCGGAATGGAAATCCTTTCAATGCACTACATGGTGGTCGCTCCCGGAGGAACAGTGGGCTGGGTTGGAGATGCAAATCTCGTTCCTAGAAACAAGCCTAAAATACCTGCGGTCTATGCGATGTCTGCCGAGCTTTTCGGCATAAAGTTCTTCTATCTTGAAGCGGGCTCAGGCGCAGAGGAACCTATCCCTGTTGAAATGGTGGCATACTCCAAAAGGGCAGCTCCTAAAAACATCCTTGTTGTCGGAGGAGGCATCCGTGACGGCAAAGCAGCCTACATGGCAGCAAAAGCCGGAGGGGACATCATCGTAACAGGAACCGTCGTTGAAGAAGTCGATGACGTCAAAGGCAAAATACAGGAACTTACCGGAGCCATAATGAAGGCTTCACTCGAGTAGTTTAACTGCTCAACTTTTATCTTTTTTTTTAATACTTTTCAAATGCTCTCATTTGATTTAAATAATATTTGATGCCAATATTATAATTGTGATACTATGTTAAATTCATTATATGAAAAAGCCATTGCCAAAAGGGGATTTATCAGGGACATTACTTCAGATGCCGATATTGAATCCCAGCTTGAATACAAATGGTTTGCCCGAGCGATAGGTGAAAGCAAAAGTGAATTCTCGATTGCGGCCGGAGACGGAAGCTTCAACAAGAAGAAATTCCTCACCACAAATTTCTGTGCCGTCGGAGCCGAATCGATAATATATGACGGGGAAATCAAAAAGATCGACGATTCTGACATTTTCGACATTCCCCATGTGGGCTTTCTTGATGAACTTTTAAGCAATTACATGGCGATATACGAGCTCAAGTGTGCACTGAGGGCAATCAGGGAATATGACGTTGACTATTACATGCTGGACGGTTCCATCCTTGGAGATTTGCAGAACGCATTTCCAAGAGGTTCCAAACTGCCCCCAAAGCTCAGGGACAATCTGGACGAATCCCTCCTTGCGGAGTTCGAGAGGAGGCTGGAAATCAACAGGTACGGCCTGGTATTTCCCGAGATAAGGGATTCCCTCAAACTTATGGAACTGCCGAAAAGGGATGACGTCAACAGGATGGAGGAGTATAACCTTCATTTGGCATCAGTTGAAAAGATCATTCTTCTAAAGGAGATTCTGCAGTTCAAAAAAAGGATCATTTCAATATCCAAGACCTCATCCGACAATGAGTTGTTTCACTGGAACATTCCCGACATTTCGTTTCTCGACAAGTTCACCGACAAGAAGCAGGGAATGTCAATAATAAAATACAGGACAGTCTATGAAAAGGCGGCATTCCCATATTTCAACGATTTCTTTAAAAGCCTGACATTCACTGTTTTCTATGTGCGTTTTCAGGACAGCAGGAACGTTTTGAAAGTGGAGCTGCCGTATAAGGCAACGAAGGAAGAGGTTTTTGAAATCATGCGTAAGATTAATGTCCTGTCCGTTCAGGGTTATCCCTACCTTCTCAACAAGGCCCATAATGATGTGGTGATAACCGACAGGAACATGAAGGAACTGATGAAGATAGCGAGGATTTACGAGTCAACAAACAGGGAAGTGATGTCATGGTAGTAGGAATATGTGTAGGAGAAACCAGTTTAAGCGAAGTAACATTTATTTCAGACAAGATGCCGCAGGTCGGCCAATATGTGACAATAGAATATGACGGAAAAAAGGTACTGGGAATGGTTGAAAACCTGGTGAGGGGAAACGATGCCCTCAACATCGACGTCAACGACTTCAAGGCAATCCAGAAAATATCCCAGTTAGGGGCCGAAGACAACTACATCAGGGGCAAGGTTAAAATCCTAGGGGACGTCAACGACAATCTCAGGCTCCCGCGAACACCGGCGCTTCCAGGAACCGAGATACATCTGGCGGACAGCGGAATGCTCAATGAGATATTCAGGGTGAAAAATCCGATAAAGCTTGGAACACTCGTAAACCAGGGTGATGTTGACGTAAACGTCGACGCCAATCCGATTCTGTCAAGGCACCTTGCAATCCTTGCGATGACAGGTGCGGGAAAGTCAAATACCGTATCCGTTTTGATAGACCAGCTGCTGGGCTACAACGTACCGGTATTCGTCTTCGACATGCACGGGGAGTACAGGGATGCAGATTTTCCAAACGGCGGAGTGAATGTCATAAAGCCGAAAATCAATCCGAAATACATGACATTCCATGAAATCAAGAAGCTGGTCAACATTCCAGCCAACGCTTTCGTGCAGGAACGCTTCTTCAGAAAGGCGTTCAAGGAAGCAAGAAAGCAAATCGAGGATGGTGTTGCCAGTGAAAACAACTTCCTTCAGTTAATATATAATATACTGGAAGTATGGTCCCTGGAAGAGGGTTCGGACAAAAAGATAATCGATGTCATGAACAAGATCGACGATTCGATGGACAGGTACTCCAATCTCTTCGACCAGTACACTGGAAACATCCTGACAAGCATCAAAAAGGCCCATGTCAATGTCCTTGACTTGAGCCAGGTCGACGAGTCCGTTGCAAGCGTACTTGTAAGCCACATACTAAGGAATTCCCTTCAAAGGTCAAAAAAAGCGGCAAACAGTGGCAACAAGGAGGAACTGCTTGACAATTCGGTGTTCTACATATTAGAAGAAGCACATATACTTGCGCCAAACAGACGCGACAGCGATTCCAAACGCTGGATTCAGAGGGTTGCAAGGGAAGGGCGTAAGTTCGGCTTGGGATTGTGTCTCGTCAGCCAGTCACCAAAAACCGTTGACCATGATGCGTTATCACAAATGAACAACATGATAATATTGAGGCTGGTCGAGCCCGAAGACCAGAGGCACGTTCAGTCTGCAAGCGAAAGCCTCTCACAGGATTTGATAAACCAATTGCCTTCACTGAACGTTGGTGAGGCCATAGTTCTGGGTTTGATGACCAGAGTGCCGACACTAGTCAAGATAGATGAGTTCAAGGGTCGCAGGCACGGTGATGATATGGATATCATTTCCCACTTCAAGGATTCTCTTGAAAGGGAAGCTGAAGAGATTGACAGGCTGGAAGATGAATTGTTGGATATGGGATATGACTACTGATTCATTTCCCTCTCTTCTTTTTAAGTGATATTTTCAAAAATTATCAAGTGAAGTAAATATTGATTTAACCTTGTTTTTTTATTTAACCTCTTAATTGTTTTTTGTTTGTAAAAATATATTCAAAATGAAGAGATATATTTATATACTTAATAGAACATACCTTATATTGGATTTCAATAAGATTATTGAGGTTTAAATAAAGATTATTTAAGGAAAATATCATGTCCCGAAAAAAGAAATTTCCAAAACCTTTCGATTTGGCCCATAGTATTATGTTTAACGAGTTTCCAGAGGAATATACGAAAATTATTGGAGTTCCTGGTGAATTTGTTAAAGTAATCAATAGAAGGGTTCATCTAAAGGATGGAACAACAGGCGAGATGGATTCTGCATATATTGCAGATCCAGATTTCAAGACGCTGTTTGAAAAAGTTGCAGTAGGTCTTGAACATCAATCCAAACCAGTGGATGATTTTAAATTGAATACTATTGGTAATTATGATATTCAATTGGTTGTTGATGAGCATTTGCCGACATTATTGGTTGTCGCATCACATTTGAAAGAAGAAAAATCAAAAAATCTTCTCATTAGATCCCCATCTGACATTACAAAAATATATTTCCTTAATCTTGGTGAAGAAAACATATACGAAAGATTAAATAATCTAAAAAGAAAATTAAAAAATAATAACGAGTTAAACACAGAGGATGCATTAAATTTAGGGGTGATTGCACTTTACACTCCAAGAGAAAATGCATGTGAAACAATTGGAAGTGTTGTGAATATCTATACTGAAATTGTTGATGATTTGGATTATAAAATGGAATTTGTACTGTATTCGGTCATCACATTGATGATTGATGCATTTTTTGAAGATGAAAATGAATATTTGAGGTTGTCTGATATGATTGATAATAACACATCAAATGAAAGCATTGTAAAATTAGCCTCATTTGAGGAATTAAAGAAAAGCCTGGACTATGCCCATGAGGATTTGGCTGCTGCTAATGAGGATTTGGCTGCTGCTAATGATAAAATCGCTGATCTTGAAGCCGAAAACAAAAGACTGAAAGAAGAACTGGATGCAAAATAATAGGTTTTAATAATTAAAAAAAACATATTTTTAATCATGAAATTCTCAGGATTCATGAATGTCTATCTGATGGAGGACAATTCATGGTTATATCACTACGGCGATAAGAAACTTACTGCAAATACCTTGAAGGAACTTGAGCTTCTTGTAAATCTCTATGGACTCAAGTGGCACATTCTGGATAAGGATTTGGCCGAAAAATCCCTGGAGTTCGATGAAAACAACCGCACAGGATTTCTGAATGTCTATAGAGATGGAGACTTTTGGTGTTACAGGGGTTCCGAGCTGAAATCAAGAAGCCTTCAAACATTAAAAAAGAAGGTTCTGGCCGGTGATTTGAAATGGCAGGAAACCGATGCCGATTTGGCCTATAAGAACATGAAGCTTGATTCAAGAAGACAGTGATTTTCTTGTCCCAATTTTGCCATCATATAATTCAATATTCATATTCTTATTCATCACTTTTAATTTTCAGATTTAATTATATGGACTGCATATCCCATATTTCGGCAGGACCTGGCGAATCAACAGAACTTCACTTTTGACATGTAGATGTTGTGCCATGAATTTCCAACTATCGCAAAGTTTAATAACAACTTGTTATCAATATATTATATGGAGGACACGTTAAACACCTCAAGCCATCAACATTAAACTTTTAATTTTTCAGTGTGGATTGATTTTTTAATGCACTCTTTAAATTCAAACTAGGAGCAATTATCAATGGAAAAGAAATACTGTGACAAAGGAAAACATGCCGCGCCAAGATGGCTCGTATACCCAGAACTTTCAGCCATCACAATGGGCTGGAGAATGGGATATGGAGAGCACTACCGAATGAATGAACCTCCACGTTCTCAGGAATTCTTTGAACTCTTTCCCCAACCTCAAAACTGGCTTTTTGAAGACAAGAAATTCAACTCCCCAAGGGGGGTTCTCCTGGGATTTCTCTGGAGGGACTACGGAAAGCCGAAATACTCAAAAATAACCGGGGACAGCATTGTCGTAAACGACTTCATAACCATGGAGGATGAAAAGGAGTTTCAAAGCGACTCATTGAGGTTCAAATCAATTGAACACATGATTCTCTATTCAAGATACTTCTCCATGGTCAGAAATCCCGCCGATGAAGTTCCAATTGAATCGCTCAGGATATTTCCGGTTCCGGATGAGGAACGCGACAGATGGGAGGAATTCAAATACACAGTATGCCTCAACGCATGCTATTGCAAGATCATGAATGATGAAGAGCTTAAAGAAAAGCTCCTGGCAACTGGAGACAAGTCCCTTGTCTACATCTCAGACGACGAATGGGGAGGTGAGGAAAACCTCTTCGGATTCGCCCTGATGGAGCTCAGGGATGAAATCCGAAGGCTCTATAAAAACGAGGATTTAATCGACTGGGAATACACAGAATACCTCAAGAACGCTTATCCATATGTCCAGCACGACAAGAATCCTGCAGAGGACCCGCAGTCTCCCGAATATCAGGTAGTAAGGACAATTCTTCACGGCTCATCAAGATACGTAAGGGACATTGACCTCAAGGAAGGCCTGGCCGAAAAATATGAAGCGGGACAGATTCTCACGGAAAGGGCATTTGTCGATGCCACAGACAAGATCGGCGGAATGAAAACCACCCACAGGTATCTGATTCTCTCACAGTTCCTGAAAGACTTTTCACAGTTTGAGCAGGGAACCGACTGGGGCCTGCACGTGGGAAATAGGGATTCAAGATTCAAGGTCCTTGACGTCTACGCCCATGAGGGCAAAACCCAAATCGTGCTGCTTCACCTGCCGGATGGGTTTGATGAGGCGTTTGAAAACACAACAGACCTTGAAAGGAAAATGGTGGCCGAATTGAGGGAGGAGTTTGCGAAAACCTTGAAGATGGACCCGGTTGCTGAAGTCAACACTCCCGAATGGCTTGAAAGAGTAAGTTTCCCGATAGGTATGAGTGATGAGGGTGAATTCTTCTGATTCGCTCATTTGCAGGTGATATGATGATATTGGAAAACAGATATGTCCTGCACATTCCCCTAGTGAAATTGCAGGATGATGAACTAATCCCGATAGATATAGATGAGATTCTTGGAGATTTGAAAGGCCGATTGAACCATGAGGGATTGGACAGCTTCTACATCACAAAGGTTGAAAGCCATTACGAAAAATGGGGCTATGATGAAATTCTGATTACTGTATTCACATCAGGGGATTTGCCGGAAAGGATTTTCAGGAAGTGGTTCATAGACAATAATGATATACTCGGCCAGAAGGAACTCGCCTATGAAATCGCAAATGAATTGATTATAGAAAAGATTGTGAGTGAATGACAAAACATTGTTTCTATTGCAGCTATCCCAACAAGGACACGGCCGACAGGTGCATCAGCTGCGGCAGAAGCTTACAAAATATTGGGACAAGTCAGGCTCAAGGCCCCGCCTGGTTGATGAGAGAAGGGACGGTTAGGCCTGTCGAAATTGTTATAATATAATATTGACACAATATTAATTATCATAGGGGAGAGTATTATGGAAAGGAATCATTTAATAATTATAGGTTTGCTTGCAATAATTGTTATTCTCATAGCAGCAATCGGATTCGTATTATTGGATTCAACGTTTTTAAAGGAATCCACAGAAATTAAAATTACAAGTGACCATGAACAGTACGAAGGCGCGGAATTGTCGGTCATGTTGGTTGACTCCAATAGAAAACCAATATCCAATCAGGTTGTAATTGTTTCAATTTCTGATTCAGAGGGCAATGTTGTAGTTGATGATGCAATCAAAACTGATTCAGAAGGAACAGCCAGTCTTGATTTGGATTTGGAAGAGGGATATTATTTAATTATTGTTTCTTATAGAGGAAATGAAAACTACGATGGAGATAATTCATCACAGCGATTGACAATCAATGCAGAAGAGGTAGTTGCACAAGCCCCTGCTGCAACCAGTTCTCAGTCCTCATCCCTGCCGTATAGCATAGACAATTTGCCGCCTAGCAATGACCCTTATCCTGAAACCAACAGGTATCAAGTTGATGAGTATTATGTTATTCAGGAGTATGAGGATGGATATCGAAGTACTGTGGACCTAAGAACTGGAGAGAGGACAAGTAATGGGTATTTTGGATAGATTGAGGATATAATAATGGAAAATAAACATATAATTATAATATTGCTTGTGATAATAGTAATCTTGATTGCTGCAATTGGATTCGTATTATTGGATCCGATGCATGCAAAGGAACCAACAAAAATTAAGATAACAAGTGATATGGAACAGTACGAAGGAGGAGAATTATCAATCATATTGAGTGATTTGAATAAGACTCCAATATCAAATGAAATAGTCAATGTTACAATTACCAATTCTAAAGGCAAGGTCGTCCTTGATGATGTGATTAAAACCAATTCGAAAGGAAAAGGCCGTCTTGATTTGGATCTGGAAGAGGGAAAGTATACTGTCATTGCTTCCTATGAGGGAAATGAAAACTACACTGGAAATAATACAACACAGGATTTGACCATTAAAGAGGAGGTTGTTGAAGCGTCAGCCTATTCATCCAGCAATGCCAATTCCGTATATTATGATAGTGAGTTGAATGTGTATTATGATAGCAATGGAGTAGTTGTTGATCCTGATGGACAGCATCCAATGGAAGTTGGAAGACAATATTCTGACCTTGTTGAAAGACAGGAGAAGTGGAAACGCGGAGAATTGGAAATGTGATTTGGCCTTCAAAATTACATTTTTTAGAAAATAAATAATTGATTGAGTGAGATATCCTGCCAATATGTCCAAAGTGCGGTTCATTCGTATCTATTGGTCAAAGGGCGAAGCTCTTCTTTCGATGAAATCCTTCGATAAGTCGATTAGGGAGTTCACAAAAGTTATTGAAATCATTCAGGACAAGGCTTTTCCGCTGCCAAAAAGCCCTCGTTTTAAAGGATATCAATGAATATAACCAGAGGGTCTATGCATTCAAGATTAGATAATAAAAAAAAGATTTGATGCAATCATTTTCCGATTGCATCCCCAACGGTATAGCATCCTGTGTCCCTTTCTATTGCCTTTTGTATCTGGAAGCCTATGATTGTGTCGTATGGTTCCTCGCCTATGACGACATCTGAAAACTCGCTGGTCAGCCTGTCGAACTGGCCGCTTCTTCTGAGAATGTCAGCTTTCATCGCAAGATAATCCTTTTTTTCGCCGTCGCCGTATTCAAGGTAATCGAAATGGTCCAGTGCCATCTTTCTTATTTTCACCGCATTTGAATCGCCGGCGTCATCGCATGTCCATGCGCAGTGAAGGAGATTGAAAAAGCACTTTTGTGTGTCTTTTTCTTCATTGGCAATAAGATATGCCTTGAAGAACTTTGCTGAAAGTTTGCTTGAAAATTCGATGCCGTCGCATGTCAGATACTTTTCGCTTTTCAAGAAGTCTTTGGTGATGCAGGGCTCATTTTCGAAGTTGCCTGATATGTATCCGCAGTGGGGACATTCATTGAGCCAGGCGAACATGCTGGACCTCTTCATTTCGGCCGGCCTAAGGTCAAGGTCCGGATATCCCCAGGTGCTTGTGCTCATCATTACTTGCTGCGGTGATGTTTTTTCGCAGACAGGACATTTCTCGTCAAAATCTCTGATTGTTGTCATATGATTAAAGGCGCTTCAATCGTATATATACTTTGTGTTTATCTTAAAAATGCAAGAATACCACGACTTCTTTTAAGTCGTGGATGAATTGCACTATTGGGTGTACTATCTTTTTTAATTAATTTTGTTGTGTTATTTTTATTTTGTGTTTATTTAGAGGCTATTTTAGGCCATAACTTTTTGTTCAGTATACTTTTTTTTGTGATTTTAAAATATTACTTGGAGTATGAAAAATTGTTTTGGGTTTGAAAAATTGCTTTGAGTTCGTTATTCGATTACTTCTCAAATGCTCTCACTCTTTTTTATATAGGGGTAATTATAAATTGTATATTATTCAATTAAATGTGATTTTAATTGTTGTTTTAAAAAAGAGTAGATGTTTTTTCATTTCTTTTAGGGGAATGATATATATAAAAATATTATAACAAATGGAACTGGAGGATTGTGATTTTTATGGGCGAATATATTCGAGGGGTGGTTGTTAAACTTCATTTAACCCCCGAACAAGAAGTCATGTTTAAAAAAAACTATGGTTGCACTCGTAAAACCCATAATGAACTTTTAAATAAATATAAAACCAAATATGGAGATGATTCTACTAAAATTCCAACTAAAACAGAATTAAATCAATTCTTAAACGAATCTAAAGAAGAATTACCTTACTTGAGGCAAACAGAGTCCACTAGCCTTCAACAGGCACGAGATGATTTGCATAAAGCTTTCACAAACAGTGCTAAAAGCAAAAGACACCATCCTCCAAAATTCCACTCTAGAAAGAAAACAAGGCCTAGCTTCAGACAAACCATCCGACAAGACAAAAAACCAGTAGAAAACAACACAGTAACACTAAGAAAACACGGAGAAATAGAATTCAGCACAAGTGTAGAAAACCTGGATTTACTAAACAGTCCCGAAACCAAATTCAACAACATCACAGTATACTATGATGGATTAAAACACTATGCCGTATTTAACATGGAAACAAATCCACCAGAACAACTATCATTAACAGAAGAACACATAGGATGCGATATCAATTCCAACAAAAACGGATGGCTAGTCACAAGCGACGGACAAAAAGAATTCTTTGATGTTGACCATGACAACCAAATGATCAAACACATCAACAGATTAATGTCACGATGCAGAAAAGGAAGCAGACGATGGAAAAAACTACAAAAAAGACTACAAAAATGGTACAACAAAAGAACAAACCAATTAGATGACTACATTGAAAAATTAACCTATCAAATAGTCAAAAAATACGACACCATAGTCTTTGAAGAAAACTACTCCACTATCAAGATCCTCATCGGAGGAGAACAAAACATGGTATTTCCTCTATCGCGATTCATAAAAAGACTAAAAGACAAATTCCAACTCTACAAACCCAAAGCAGACGGCGTACAATTCGTAAAAAGCAAAAATACAAGCCGAACATGCCACCACTGCGGACACATAAACAAAGAGTTAGACGTCAAAACACGCAACTGGAAATGCCCAAACTGCAATAAAATACTTGATAGGGACGTAAACGCAGCAATTAATATTCTAAACCGCTGGTTCAACGGGGATAGCCTGAAAAATACTTAATTAACCTATTAAGTGAAAAAAAATTCAGGAATCCCTGCCCTCTTTTAGGGCAGGGTGGTTCAAGTTTACATCTTATAATCTCTTAATTGTTGCATTAAGTAAAAGGATTAATATAACTTATACACAAACAGTTAATTATGTTTGAAACAGGCTTGGGTGTTGTTGGAACATTTTTGGCATTCATCGTTTTCTCGGCAATTATTTCAACCTGCTGTGATGACGGCAGCGGTTCTTCCACAAAATCCACAAGCAAAACCAGTACAGCTTCAAAAAGCACATATAACAGGAATTACAGCGGACCTTCATTTTCCGAATGCCCATCCTGCGGTGCACCTTTTTTCGACGGATACTGCGAAGAATGCGGATTTCCGGACGTCAATCAGGGATGGCTTGGAGAGAACTATTAGGTGAGTTGAAATGAACACATGTCCGAATTGCGGTTCGATTGTGATGAGGGGAGAGCCATACTGCAGCCATTGCGGAGCGCATTTCAGATGGGATGAGACGTCGAAGAGTCAAAAGCGAAGGGTGACGGTCCAGTCTGGGTTTCTATATATGAAGTGATGCGCGACTCAGACCTTTCAACAAGGGAAAGGTTTGAAGTCTTCAGGGAGCCTCTCTTTTTGACCGACAGCATGTATGATGAGATATTCCAGTCCATCCTGGATGAGGAAAGCCAATACGGCTGCGGGTTCGTAATGGTGTTCACAAACACCTATCCCCAGATATACGTCTTTTTGAGGCAGGACAAATTCAGGGACGTCATCATCCTTGACAGGTGCTATGTGCCATACTCCCCTGGCCGGTTTAATCCCGATGAAAGGGAGTTCAGGTTCATTTACTCCAAGCTCTTTGAAAGCCCCGAATTCCGGGGCCTGGTGGAAAGGCTTTCGGGCGAGGGCCTGGAATTAAGGGATGTCTACACAAGCACAACATTTTACGAATCAGCGATTATATGATTGCCACATTCATAGGGGGCAGTGGTGAAGTCCATTATGAGATAGATTCCGATTTGAATTTCAAAAAATTGTAAATTTGTTAGGTCTTATTCATTTTGAATTAATATTTGCTTTTTTTTAACAAATCTAAGCAAATGTTGTTCGGTATTGTAAAATTGCATTGAAAAAAAAACTGAATATTTTAAATACATGGAATACCAATCATTAACTGTAAATCCAATTACATAAAACGGAGATTTAAAATATGTTAACCGAAAATCAACAACCAAAGCCATATATTTTAAGCAGCTCTACACAAAAAGCATATGATAAGATCAAATTACTGATAATGAGAATATTTGCAATGCTTAAACAAAAAGCAAAGCAAAATCTAAAAGAGGAATTCTATGACTCCTATATTGATTTTGCAAGGAAATTGGATGGCGAAGGATTTCATGAGGAATCCTGCAGTTATATGGATATCTGCACCATGTACCATGATTTGATGGATAGGTCCGAGGAGCTGATAGCCCATGAAGGTTTCTTCAGAAATCTTTTCACTGCATTTGATGAATTACTGTACGTCAGAATAAATAAACCTGAGGAATACCTTCCTAAAAGCGAAGAATTTTTAGTGTATTGCGGTAAAATGCAGGAATATTATTATACTGAAATGGCCATTCCAAGTCCCAAATATAATGAGGAAACATGCAAAAAAATCATTGGGAATTTGGCAGGCGATTAAAATGAAAAGGGCATTTTTTGACACTAACCTGATAATAGCATATCTGTTCTTTTTAAATTCACTTCATTTGCAGTCAAAAGAAGCATTTAAAATATACGATGAATTGTATTGGTCAAATTTTGTTCAGGAAGAATTTAATCATCGTTTTTTGATTAAGCAGAAATACCTGAAATTATTTTTCAATGATTTGCAAAAGTATCTTCAAAATCCTAATCAGGAGTTCTATTCCTATTTTGATTTGAAGAATTTTGCTTTAGATAATTATTCTGGAAAATTCATGGAGGATGTAAAAAGTTCAATCAGTCCGTTTTGGAATGAATATTTCGGTATTGAAACTCAAATTTCATTTTTGGATATAAAAAAAGCAATAAACTATTGTTTAAAAGATTTATCGATTACTTTAAACAGCAATAAAAAAGATTTAGAAAACATAATGCATTTAACTCCTAAAAGAACTAATGATTATCCGGATATTGATATTCTGTTGAAGAATAATCGTGTTAGTGATGAGGATAGAATTGTTATATTGGATGGGCATGATTTTGCGTGTTTTAGTAGCGACCCAATAGATTTTGTCACTTTTGATAATGATTGTTTTAACGGTGCAAATGGTCTTGAAATGTTATGTTTTGAGTCAGTAAAAGGAAAACATGATTTTAAATATTAAGATGTTCAAACACATAAAAAGGAGTCACCCTGAAATCAAATCAAAGCTTCTTTCAACCAGTGCGAAAAGCTCCTCATCTGTGATTCTTCCGTCGAGGGGAATGCAGATCCAGTATTTCTTGTTCATGTGATATCCTTCAAGAATTGTCTTCCCGTTTATGATTGAGGGGATGTCGTCGTTTTTAAGGATGACTATCTCAATTTCCCCTTCGCCTTCAAGGCCGATTTTAGCTTTATCGACCGCTCCGAGAACGCCGAACCACTTGCTGTTATTTTTGTTTCTCCAGATTGCATTTTTTGGAAATCTTTCCCAGAGAAACTCCAGTCGGGTGTCGTATCTGTCGTTGACCATGTCGATAAGCCTTCTGGTTTGGGCGTGTTTGAAGACATCGGGAATTGTGCATTTTTCTATCACATCATCTATGATGTCCTCGTATTCCATTTTAAGTTCGGCCGCAAACCTGCCGATAGGGGTCTTGACGTCAACCAGGATGTAGTCGTCACCTGACTCCAAATCGACCACCCTTGAGGTCAGGGTATCGTTTTTGTAGGCTATGACTGCCCTGAAATTCGGGTTTGACAGGGTCTTTTCAAAAATGCAGTCCTCATTGAAGCCGTAATCGGCCAGTCTTTCAGGGATTATGCTTCTCTTTTCAAGCATTTCGGATAGGTCTCTCATGATGTAATGTTTTTAGGTCAATGTATTTACAGATTTTCATTAAACTTTAAAATCCTTTGGGAAAAAAATAGTTTGGAAAAGATAATCATATTCTTTTATAAATCCTTGGATAGGAATATAATCATTTTCCATTAAAAAAATATTAAGGGTGGCAGTGTCCGCAAGGGGAATAACCACGACTTATCGCTTCATCACGACTTGAGAAGGATACCTTATTGCTTGGATTCATCTTATCCACATCACCACAGCCAGGAGCATGGAATTTTCCTGTTTCGCTGTTTCCGATGTAGCTGCTGGATGTGCCTGAGTGATAGCTGCTTCCCCCTGAATCAGAGGAGGAACCTGAAGATGAACCGGTGCTTGTTGTGTCGCTGTAGATGTATGTGTGGTCATAGTCTTTGACGCCGAATGTCTGGACTCCGCTTTCCGGAGACAAGTTCACTTCCAAGGTATCAAGCAGATTGCTGTTTGAATCATATAGGTTGATTTTTGCATGATCAGGGAAGTAGCTGTATGCGTCCGCACTCTTGACGTTGATGAAGCCGTCATATGTCACAGTATTCGGAACCATATTCCCATGATTCAATAGGGATCCGTCACGTGAATAGAAAATCTGAATAATAACCGCATCTCCGGAATATTCCTCACCCACATAAATGGAGGCATAAGTCAAATCCTCCAAACCCCCATCTGTGGAAAAGGCACCGCCCTTTATTTCCATTGAGGCTGAAACAGCAGAGATGCTGCCAATTATCATCAAGATTAAAATTAAAAAACAAATTATTTTGCATTGAAATTTCATGTTTCCACCTTTAATTATTGATTATATTTTTGGGCCATTGATTTAATAAATTTATTCAACATTTCCTATCAGCAAAACTTAATGCATAACCAGATTACATAAAATCATATAGTTTAAAAGTATGCTAAAAGGATTTTTGCTTCGTTAGATTTGAAAAATTTCAAATCGTTTCTTATGGGATAATCTATTTTACAATGATTTATTTGTTTAATGTTTCTTTTATATTTTTAATATTATTTAAGTTCAGTTATTTATATTCCAAAAACATGTGATGACCAGATTAATAACTCATGTAAAAATTTTTTTAATCATTCCATATAAAAAATAGTAAAATGTATAAATACATCATATAATAATATTAAATAGAAGTATTAATGATGTGTTAAAGATATGAGTATAACTAACATAATATGCCACAGAAAACCAGAAAGAAGTTTTTTTATTAAAGGACATCAATTTCCTGTATGTGCTAGATGTACTGGATTTTATCTATCCTTAATTATATATTTTATATATACATATTTCTTCTTTGTAAATTATAATATGTATTTACTTTCTTTTGCAATAATGTTGCTAATTCCAACTGCAATAGATGGATTAACACAATTAAAAGGATATAGAGAAAGTAACAATGCATTAAGATTTTTCACTGGTCTATTGGGGGGATTAGGTTTAGGAATACTCATTAAAGCATTAAAATACTTCCTATATCTAAAAATAAATGGAGGCCTTTAAAATGAGTTTTTTAGATGACTGGAAAGAATGGGGTACTGCTAAAAAAGCAATATCTATCATTGCAGTGTGCTGTATAGGAATCTTTATTATTGCAATGATTGGCGGAGGATTATCTTCAGATAAAAATACATCTCCATCAACCACAACAGATGATTCAAGTGATGATACTGCAGTTGAACAACAAAAAGGTGTGCAAGTACACATTATAACAGATGGATCATGGTCCGGATCTATTGGTGATGTTGGTTCTCAAAGTACCTATGATGGAACTGGAGAGGATACAATAGATTTAGGTGATGCGGATAGTATTGTTTCAGCAGCTATTCAAAAACAAAGTGGAGATTCATCAGAATTGAAAGTAGAAATTATCAAAGATGGAAAAGTTATAAAAGATGCCAGTACCACTGGTGAATATGGTGTTGTTACTGTTTCAACAACATTATAATAAAATTATATGGGCCAATAGTTAATGCTATTGGTCTTTTTTTTAATATTTTAGGATGGGACATTAGTTTCATTAATTTTTAAATTTTTCTTTATTTCCTTTAATTTTGATGTTTGAATAGGATGTTTTATTATATAAAAAGTGTTTTTTAATTATAGGCTTCATATATGAAGTATGTTAGTAAAAAATAGAATGAATTTATGGCTTTGTAGAAATCTTATTTGATTTTTGCAAAAATTTTTTAAAAATCTATTTTTATTTCTATTTTTACTTAGAATCTCTTGAAATAATCTGATTATTAATTATTCTGTTTTATACTTGAAATTTCACATCGATTAGAAAAAATAATCAATATATAATTATATATAGTAAAATGGAGAATAAATATTAAATGAACAAAGAAAATACCTATTCTCCAGTTAGCAGTTTGTTTTCAAAGCAATTAAATCTTTCGGATTTTAGTTTTGAAAAACCAGCACTCAAAAAAATTAAAGAAATAAACAAGGATATTAAGCCAAATAAACTATTTAAATTCATTAAATATGTATTTAAATACTCAAAAATTGTGTTAAATAAGTATTCAAGCAATTTTTCAAAGCATGACTTCACACAACCTACATTGTTCACACTTTTGGCAGTTAAAATCTACACTCGAAGCACATACAGACAAATAACTGATTTATTAGAGTTATCTGATAAAATTCAAAGATATTTGTACTTAAAAAAGGTTCCACATTACATAACACTTCAGAAATTCTTCCAAAGACTACCAACATCAATATTGCAAGAATTAAACAAACAAATATTAAGAAATCACCAAATAAATGGTGAAATAATAGCTTTGGACGGAAGTGGATTCACTAACGACTACGCTGACAAATATTACGCAATAATAAGACGAAAAGAAAGAAAAAGCTACGTAAAAAACCATATTTCAATCGACGTAGACACAAGATTAATTCTTCATTTTGCAGCCCAAAGAGGCCCAAGATTCG